>JBDTKD010000208.1:0-3278 GCA_039935515.1 Bradyrhizobium sp. | reverse complement strand
GCGAGCGTTGCGATCGATTAGATCGCCGTGCGACAACACGATCTGCTGAAATTCCCACGCCAGAATGCGACGAAGCGATTTCGCCGCTGCCTGACGGTTGCTCCAGCCCATCCGGTATTCCGGCGCGGGACGGGGATTGTTCCACATGCGTAACACATACTTGAACCAGAACTTCAATGCCCCTCCGGTATGAGGCGTCGCGTCGGTGAAGTTCTCGATGAGGTCAACAAGGATGAGCGTGCGGCTTGCGCGGTGAAACATCGCGACCTCACGCATGATGCGCGTGCCTTGCACGAGCACCTGGTCGATTTCACCGACCCAGTCGGCGGGGGCCACGTCACCGAGCAGGCCATCATATTTCAGACCGGGGCGCCTGCTCTCGATGCCGGGACAGATCCACGTCTTCGCCCTTGGAAACGCGGCTTGCGCGGTGGCTGCGTACATGTGGTGGAAATTTCCGGGAGCGACTATGTGGGCGACCGGTCCGAGCGCCGAGATCTCTTCGGCGATCGTCGCAGTGATGTCGCATGGCGAGTGCAGCATAAGTTGGCCCGAGGCGAGGCGGACCACCGTCATTCGTGCCTCCATCTTCGTACCCGCCAATCGAATGGGATATGCGCAGAGCCATATCTGATCTACGACATAGGGCGTGAGGGGCATCGCTGTTCTTCGGTGGGACGATTTGTAGGCGATCGTGTTAAATCGAACCAATCTTTTTGCGGCCAGTCCAGGCACAACGCCACGAGTTCACAACAACGTTAGAGTCCATTCATGACGCCGAAGCCTCCTAATTTGTACCCGCACACAGGCATTGGTATGCGTTGGATCATTGTGAGTAGCCGATGGAATGATCCTCGATTGAAGTCTTTGAATATTACGCCGATAAATGCTTGGTTCGGACATTTGCCGCCTCGGGCGCGACTCATAAATTAGTTCCATGTCCGCTTCACGTCGAAAGCAGTCCGCCGGAATGGGATATTCCACCACTTAGACCACGGCCACGATCGCGTGTGCTTGAATTTTGGCAGCAACCTCGCCGCTGCCATGTCTGTCTGCAATCGCGGATGCGGCGTAGTTGGTTGCAGCTTCCAGTTTTCCCGCGTCTCTGGCTAGGATTTCGTTGCGAAGAAGCGTTCCCTGACAATAAGCAACGGCCGGAAGGCGCGGCGAGGATGCACGGCTTTGTTCGGCTCTCGTCTCTATCACCACACGGGAGAAACCTGCACCCTCCAGCTCGCTACGGATCAGTGCCGTATCGTGGTAGCCGTGCGGCGTGCGTGCCAGAAAGCGTGGTGGATCGTTCGGAAAAATCCTTGCGAGTGCATTCGTCACATCATCCGCGAATACATTCTCCTCGATGCGATCCCATACGTTGAATAAAAAATGTCCTCCGGGCTTCAGGACTCGCTTTGCCTCTCGGTAGGCCGATGAACGGTCGGGAAAGAACATCGCGCCGAACTGACAACAAACGAGATCGAAGGCCGCATTTTCAAACGGCAGCGCCAGAGCATCCGCTTGACGCCATTTGATGCGACTATCTGGAGCTTGTCGCGAAGCGGCGTAGTCGAGCATCGGCTGGTTGAGGTCGGTTACGATATAGCTTGCGCCGGGGGACAGCTTTGGCGCCAATGCGCGGGTGACAACCCCGGTGCCCGCGGCGATCTCCAATACGGCGCTTGGCGAGAAGGACGCTGCTCGTTGTGCAAGGTCTGCGGCGAACGGCTCGAAAATCAACGGCACCATATAGCGGTCGTAGTTTTCCGGAATCGAGCCAGCGAACAACTTGTCCGTTTCCAACATTGCTATCACCCGCCCTCCGTTTGATGGCTCGCCAGGTTAGCATATAATTCTCCGCTTTAGGTCGTTTTCGACCGAGAGGCGTCCAACAGCATATGCGGCTATGTCGGCTGCAACTCCCGTGAAAGCGGAAGTAAGGTCAGGCTATATCACTACAACTGCTACGTTCGCAGGCGTTGAGGGCGTTGGCAGGTGCCATGATGCCGCGGTCCAGATGATCGAAACGCCCATTGTACGCGCAACTACTTCGCTTTCATCCAGCTTGGTATGGTTTGACCGACCTCCCCACTTGCGAGAGAGCGGTGCGGTTCGAGTTTCTGCACCCTGGGCGGGATTTCTCTCAGTGGGCCATTTTGAGGCAAATGAGCGGAAATCCAGTCGACATTTCAAAGAGATATTTTTGAAAGCCTATCGGAAGTTCGAATCCCCTCTGCTCTGCCAGCAAGTCTTTGATGATAAATAAGAAAACTAGCTCCCCCGAATTGTGCCGTCACTTCCGCCGGTCAGCGACCGCAGTTGCGGGAGTTGGCCACTGAGAGAGGGAATTTTTCGCGGTTTCCGCGCTCACCGGAGGCGTTTTCTCAGAACGCGACTTTGCCAGTGGCTTTCTCAGCAAATGATGGTGCGGAGTTTGGCTCCTTCGAGGAAAACGGCGCTTAGGTTTCAATCGCTGCGGCAGCTCGCTCGACCTTCGCGGGAGACATCTTCGAACGGCAGCGCCAGTGCATCCGCTTTGCGTCAGATGATGCGATTGTCGACGGCTTGACGCGTGGCGGCATAGTCGAGCATTGGCTGGCTTAGGTCGGTCTCGGTCACGAACGCAGCCAGCGTTTTGGCGAAAGTCTTGGCGTCAATGCTCGCGTGACCACGCCGCTGCCAGCAGCGGTTTCTAAAACGGTAGTTGGCGAAAGCGCCGCCACTCGTTGGGCAATATCCTGGGCGAATCCCTCGAATATCAACGGGACTAGCTGGCCCTGAACCCATAAATCTGCCGGGTGGACGCTTCCCTGAGTCCGCAATGCACCAATGGCACATCCACGACCGGTGATTGCGGATTTTGCTGAATTCCGATTCGGGGTATGGTTATGGATGGCCTCGGCACCGGACGCTCTTCACCAAAACCGCCTCTCCCACGAGACATCGCCTTATCTGCTGCAGCATCAGCATAATCCGGTCCACTGGTGGCCGTGGGGACCCGACGCGCTTGCGGAGGCGAAGCGAACAAACAAACCGATTCTGCTTTCGGTCGGCTACGCCGCGTGCCATTGGTGCCACGTCATGGCGCATGAGAGCTTTGAGGATGAAGCCACCGCTGCGGCGATGAACGAGTTGTTCGTCTCAATCAAGGTCGATCGCGAGGAACGACCCGACATCGACCAGATCTACATGAACGCATTGCATCTGTTAGGCGAGCAGGGCGGCTGGCCACTGACGATGTTTCTCGCGCCCGATGGCTCGCCGTTCTGGGGCGGCACATATTT
>JBDTKD010000207.1:0-2952 GCA_039935515.1 Bradyrhizobium sp. | reverse complement strand
CACCTGCAACAGGCCGAGCGGCCTGCCGAGGCCATCGCCTACTGGAGGAAGGCTGGAGAACTATCCGTTCGGCGGGCTAACAATCGTGAAGCGGTGGCCCACTTTCGCCGCGCTCTTTCTCTGCTGGAGCTGCATCCGCCAACGGACGAGCGTTGCCGTGCAGAGCTGGCGATTCTGTCACAGCTCGGACCGGCGCTGATGAGCGTTCATGGCTGGGGTGCGGCTGAAGTCGGCCAAGTCGTCGAACGGGCGACCGAACTGGGCCAGCAACTCGCCAGTTCGCCGGAGACCGCACCGTCGATCGCAAACCTATGGATATTCCACTACGCCAACGGCCGGCTGGATGCGGCGGAAAAGGTGTCGCACGACCTCCTCAGGATCGCGAAAGATTTGGACAGTCAGGAGGTGCTGCTGCAGGCACATCATACGGCGTGGCCGGTGCGTTGGGGACGAGGCGCTTTGAGAGACGCCCTTGAACATATCGATTCGGGATTAGCGCTCTATGACGAGCAACGCCACGCGCATCACCGGTTTTTGTATCTGGGACACGATCCGGCAGTCTGCGGATTGGCGATCGCTTCGCAACTCTGCTCGGCGCTCGGTTACGCGGCGCAGGCCCGGGACAGGGCCGATCAGGCGCTGGCGCTCGCTCGAAGGCTTGATCATGTGCCGACCCTCGTCCATGGGCTTTGGTTTGTTATCGAATCGCAGATGACGCGCAACGATGTTGCGGGCGTGTCCGCTAACACAGCGGAGCTTTTGGATATCGCCGACCGATACGGACTGCCGCAGCGGGCGATGGGTCTAGCCTATCGCGGTTGGGCATTGGCGTCCTCCGGAATGCCGGCAGAAGGTCTTGCACCCGCGAAAGAAGCAGCGGGCTTGCTGGAGCGCTCGGGCACTCGAATTTTTCTGTCGCGCGTTTACGGCGTCATCGCCGAAATCTATCTGATGGGGGGACAGTATGCCGAAGGTCTCGGAGAGGTAGAAAAGGCACTTCGCATCTCTTCGGAGATCGGTGAATCGTTCTATGTCAGCCGCCTGCTTCAAACCCGCGCGATGCTGATGAGGGCGATTGATCAAACAGATCATTCGATCGAATTGACTCTGCGGCGATCCCTGGAACTTGCGGTTACCCATGGCGCGAAGGCGCTTGAATTGCGTGCGGCTGTCCGTCTTGCCGATTTGTGGATTTGTCAGAGCAAGCATGATCAGGCGCGGCAGTTGCTAAGACCGATATGCGATTGGTTTACGGAAGGGCATGATACGCCCGACTTCAAGCAGGCTGCCGAGATATTGCAGAGGCTAGAATAGTGTCCCCGCACCACTTGCTTCAATCGCTTCGTTCGTTGGCGGCAGGATAGTGAAGCGCACGACAATCGGATGTTCGGTTCTTCTCGGCGCTTCCAAAGACGATGTTACTCGCGAACCGCGGATACGATGCGGACTGGATCAGGGAGCTGCCCGCCAGCTAGGGCGTGCGCAAGCATTCCGCCGAAACGCAATCGCAAAGACCCGATCTGCTTCAGCCCGTATCTGTATCGCGCGCGCAACTTGATCGAACGGTTCTTCACAAGATCAATCAGCGTCGTCCGTCCGCGACCAGATATGACCAGCTCGCAGCCAACTCTCTGGCCTTCGTCAAGCTCGCATCCATCCGCATTTGGCTGCGAGCTAATGAGTCCACGCCCTAATATTTCCGGTAAAGCCCGATCAGCTTGCCCTGAATCTTCACCCGATTCGGCGGCAGGATGCGGACTTCGTAGGAGGTGTTGGCGGGTTCCAGCGCGATCGAGGCGCCGCGGCGGCGGAAGCGCTTCAGCGTGGCTTCCTCCTCGTCGATCAGCGCCACCACGATATCGCCGGTCTCGGCGGTCTCGTTGCGCTGGATCAGAGCCATGTCGCCGTCGAGGATTCCGGCATCGACCATGGAATCGCCGCGCACCTCCAGCGCATAATGTTCGCCGGAGCCGAGCATGTCCGGCGGCACGCTGATGGTGTGGCTGCGGGTCTGCAGTGCCTCGATCGGGGTGCCGGCGGCGATGCGGCCCATCACCGGTACCGCAACCGGATGGTTGCCGTCATCCTCGGAACCCGCGCTGGTGCTGCGCACCTTGCCGAGCGTGCCTTCGATCACGCTCGGGGTGAAGCCGCGGCGGCTGTTGCCATTACCGTTCCCCGACAGCTCAGGGAGCTTGATGACTTCAATGGCGCGGGCGCGATTGGGCAGCCGGCGAATGAAGCCGCGTTCCTCCAGCGCGGTGATGAGGCGATGAATCCCGGACTTCGAACGCAGATCCAGCGCGTCCTTCATCTCGTCGAAGGAGGGCGGCACGCCGGCTTCCTTCAGCCGCTCATTGATGAAACGCAGAAGTTCGTACTGTTTGCGCGTGAGCATCTCGACCAGTCCCCAGGTTGGTGGTGTCGTTCAATTCCGAGACACGGGAGCCCAAGACTTTTGGTCGCCGGAGAAGACTTTTGGTCGCCGGAGACTTTTGATCGCCGGAGACGTTTGGTCGCGGACTCCAATTTATAGGCTTCAACACTCGAAACAAATCATGAACGGACACTATATGTTCGATATGTGTTCCGCAACCACTTAATTTCCGGTGAACGGGATCAGGTTTCGCCAAGGCTGCTCGCCCGGCAAGTTCAGAGCGGCAACCGCAGGATGTCGCAGGGCGAGCCCGCCGCCGCCGCCGGTGCAAACGGCGCGCGTATCACAAGTGCCCGTGCCGCAGCGAGATTCCCGAGCAGCGAGCTGTCCTGAAGATGGACCGGCGTCGCGATCAGGACGCCGTCGGCACGCGCTTCGAGACCGGCCCGGAGGTAGTCTTCGCGGCGGTCATTGGCGGCGACGTCGCGCCCGAGACGTGCCGTCTCGGTCGCATGATGGACGATGGAACGGCCCGACAGGCGGCGAATCAGCGGCACCAAGAACAGGAACGCACA
>JBDTKD010000206.1:0-3673 GCA_039935515.1 Bradyrhizobium sp. | reverse complement strand
CATCCATGACGAATAGCGCCTGCGACTTAGCACCGTCGACAAGTTCGAAGGCTCTTGCAATGTCCTGCGAACCGCTTTGCACTGGAGCACGCACGAACTTCAGGCCGAGTGGCTCGGCCTTCCGAATCACCTCATCTACGATGACAACTGCGCCTGGATTATCTCCCCGATACAGCGCGGCCATTGTTGTGATGTTGGGAAATATCTGATGTAGCAACTCCACGCCTTTCGGCCCAAGAGCGTCCGGCATGAAGCTCAGCCCGGTGACGTTCCCGCCCGGTCTGGCTAAGCTAGTCACAAGGCCTGACTTCACCGGATCGGCCACACGCATCATGACCACGGGTACAGTTTGGGTGATTTTTTTGGCCGCCAGCGCGGCAGGCGTGTTGATGGCAACGATCACCTCGACTTTCGAGGTCAGCAGCTCTTGTGCGAGGACCGAGAGTCGATTGTTCTGGCCAGACGCATCTTGCACCTCGACTTTTAGGTTCGCTCCTTCTACATAGCCAATGTGTTTGAGCTCGTCCCTGAACGTGTCCATCAACCCCGGCTGAAGCTCCTGGGCCAATATACCAATCCTATGCACGGGCATGCTCGGAGCTTGCGCGTGGGCTGCGGCTAACCGCATTGAAGCCACCGCTCCACCGAGAAACGTAAGAAATTTCCGTCTTCGTCGATTCATCGTCGTCCTCAAAGGAGAGCATTCTAGCCGCTCTCACCAGCGTTGCGGAAGGGCTAAGACCGCTAAGGGTCAGGGGACCTCATGGCGCCCGAGTGGACGTGATTCAAGCTCCGAAACTGGAGCCTTCAATGGCACCTTTTGGGCTCAGGTGCGCCATGGCGAACATGACAGAGAACTATGGCCATATACGACTTGCTGTGCGCTGGCGTGAGGCTGGCATCTGTGGGCCAGAACATATTAGCGTCGTCAGGTCCGTTGTGCTGTCCTAAAGGACGAGAGTAAGTTAGCTCGCACCAAAAAATCTAAAAAGGGGGATCCGAAAACCGCCGCCCCCGAACTCGGACATTGCCCGGTGCGGTCATCGGCCTTGTTGACTCCGCCGGTGGCATTATTCTGAGAGCGCACGACTTATTATCTCGACTGCAATGCGACCGAGCAATCTGCCAAAACTGGGTAGGGCATCTGCTAGGGCTTCAATAGCGCACTGTATCCGGTCTTCTTCAATAAGGGCTTCGGCACGATCCAACGCTTCGTCAATGAGGATCGCAATTTCTTCCGAAGGGAGCCCGGCGTAAACACCATCTTCGACTGCTCCCTTGAGATCGCCCTCGGCTTCGTAGCTGTTCCAAACGTCCTGCAGCGACCGGGAGGTAAACTTCGCCTCCGCCGCTGACGCTAGTGCTCCGCCACGCTGCCGCCCGCGTGGGCGAACGCCGTGTTGCTCGCGCCCGTGTATGCGAAGCGCAGCCCGCTCTCGGCGATTGATGCGCGCACGATGTCGAGCAGCTTGCGCGCTGCGGCATCGGGATCACTGAATGGCCTGTCTCCGACGAATTTCATGCGGCAGCCTTATCCTCTTTGTTCACACCGCGCGCCACGATCTTCAACGCATTATCGGGCAACGGCCGCTGCAACGCTTTGGCCTCATCCCACGGCGCCCGCATCCACACGTCGCGTTCCTCGTTGGTCGTAAGGATCACCGGCATGGCCTTGGGTGGATCGGCTCGACGACCGCATTGGGCGACGTGGTTAGAAACCCGTACACCTGATGCGGACCGAGGATAGGATTCGACTTGGTGCCGCGGTCTCCCTTGAACTCGGTCCAGATGCCCCCGAACGCGAACAGCGGCCGGTCGTCATTCAGCGCGAACCACACCACGTCCTTCTTTTTGGTCTCCGGGTTCGGCTCCGGGGCGTATTCGGCGAAGCTGTTGGCCGGGACCAAGCAGCGGTTTTCCGGCTTCAGCCAGCCCCGCCAGTGCGGGGAAGAGGTATTGCGGATGTTGGTGACCGGATATCCCCCGGCGCGCGGCGGTGGCGGCATCCCCCAGCGCATCATCGTCAGCTCGCGCTCGGTGGCAGTGTCGCGGACGACCGGCGCGGGGTAGTCAGGGAAGACACCGGGCATCGGCGGCAGGTTGCCGACATAGCGGTTGATCACCCGGAACAGGGCGATGATCGTGGCTTGGTTGGTGGTGATCGAATAGAGATTATGCCGACGTCGGCATAACCTCTACTATGCCGACCTCCGGATTATGCCGACCATTAGCTCAAAACGGGCTCTGGCGGTGGCGATCGCTGCGATGGAGTCGGCATAATCACAGTGCCTCCAAAAATGCGAGAAGCTTGTCGTTCGGTCGAAAACGACCGGGAGTGGCTACCGTTGGAGCTGTCGCGGCCAGAGCGCGTTCCTTGATTCCCATATCAGCGTGTAGGTAGATGTGGGTGGTTTCGACCTGCTCATGGCCGAGCCAAAGTGCGATCACCGAGGTTTCAATTCCTGCCCGCAGCAGTCGCATCGCGGCGCTATGACGCAACACATGCATGCTGATGGTTTTCTGTCCCAACGACGGACAGGCGCGGGTGGCGATCTGAACGTATTTGGCGAGCCGATGTTCGACGGCGTCACGGCTGAGCGACGTCCTCGACTGGGTGACGAAAAGTGGCTCCGTCGGCTGACCAGCGCGCTCGGCGAGCCAAACACGCAGGAGGGCGACCATACCCGAGGTAATCGGTGTGATCCGCAACTTCCGTCCTTTCCCCATGCAACTGACATGCGCGCCAGTGCCGAGATGAACATCGCTGATGCGAAGGCCGATCAATTCTGACGCGCGCAGGCCCGTTTGAGCCGCGAGCGTCAGCAAGGTATGGTCGCGCCGCCCGGTCCAGGTCGAGCGGTCGGGTGCGCGGAACAGCGCATCAAGTTCCGGTTCGATCAGGAAAGTGACGATCCTCCGGTCGAAACGCTTGCGTGGAATGGCAAGCACGCGTTCGATTATGGCGGCATGCTCGGGATGTCGAAGCGCTGCGTACCGGAACAGCGAACGGACGGCGGCAAGTCGAGCGTTGCGAGTACGCGCACTATTCTCCCGCTGCTTCTCAAGATGGTCGAGGAAGGCGCCGATGAGCGGCGCATCAAGATCGTCGATGTCTAGCTTCGATGGCTCGACGTCTTTCCTCGCGGACGCGAAGACCAGCAGCAGCCGCAGCGTGTCCCGGTAGGCCGCAAGTGTATGGGGACTAGCCTGGCGCTGGCGGATGAGGCGTTCCGTGAAGAACGCTTGCAGGGTTGGGGCAAGTGCGGTCATGCGGCACCTCCGAGGTGCCGCTCCAAACGATCACCAACCAGCGTCAGCAACTCCGGCGCAGCTGAGAGATACCAGTATGTGCTGACAGGATCGACGTGGCCGAGGTAGGTCGACAGCAACGCGATCCGGTTCCCTGGCTCCCTGCCATCTCGATATCCGTCAAGGATGGTATTGACGGCAAATCCGTGCCGCAGGTCATGCAGCCTCGGACGGCATGAGGCAGAGCGCGGCTTGAGGCCGGCGACATCCACAATTTGACGAAAGACTGGCTGGACGCCCATGTAGCGGAACCTGGTGCCAACCGTAGTGACCAGCATTGCCGGCGTATTCGACGAGTTTTTCGGACGGTCGTCTCGACGCAGATAATCAACCAGTGCAGCCACGGTGCTCGGATGCAGCGGCA
>JBDTKD010000205.1:0-5213 GCA_039935515.1 Bradyrhizobium sp. | reverse complement strand
CGCCTCGGATTTGTGCGGGACCACGGCGTCGCTCATGGTTCAGGCCAGCCGGCTGATGGTCGAGCGCAGACGCGGGTCGACGACGGTATAGAGGATATCGACGATGAGGTTGATGGTGACGAAGATCAGCGACACCATCAGCAGATAAGCGGCCATGATCGGAATATCGACGTTCTGTATCGCCTGCAGGAACAGCAGCCCCATCCCCGGCCACTGGAATACGGTTTCGGTAATGATGGCAAAAGCAATGACCGAGCCAAACTGCAGGCCGGCGACGGTAATGACGGGAACCAGGGTGTTTTTCAGGGCGTGGCCGAAATGAATCGCGCGCGTGGTCAGGCCGCGCGCCCGCGCAAAGCGGATATAGTCGGTGCGCAAGACCTCGAGCATCTCGGCCCGTACCAGCCGCATGATCAGGGTCATCTGGAACAGGCCGAGCGTGATGGACGGCATGATCAGGGCCTTCAGCCCGGAAACCGTCAGCAGCCCGGTGGTCCACCAGCCGATCCGAACCACTTCGCCGCGGCCGAATGACGGCAGCCAGCCCAGCACCACCGCGAACAGATAGATCAGGAGAATGCCGATCAGGAATGTCGGCAGCGAAATTCCGATCAGCGATATCGCCTGGAATGCTTTCGCGAGCAGCGTATCGCCCCGCAGCGCCGAATAGACCCCCATCAGGATGCCGGACACGATCGCAAACACGGTGGCGCAGACCGCAAGTTCCAGCGTCGCCGGCATCCGTTCCTCGAGCAGGCTCGCCACCGGCTGGCGGAATTGATAGGAGACGCCGAATTTGAACTGGGCGGCATTGGCGAGATAACGCGCGAACTGCACCACCACGGGATCGTCGAGACCGAGCGACTTGCGGATCGCGGCGCGCTCGGCGCCCGAAGTATCGATCGCGACCATCTGGTTCACCGGATCGCCGGCAAAGCGAAACATCGAAAAGGCGATGATTCCAACGACGACCATCACGCCCATGGCCTGGATTGCCCGGCGAAGAGTGAAAGCGAGCATGTGATCCTTTCACTTCTCTAAGTCTGGTGCGCGCCGTTGCGTAAGCTGAACGAAAAGTCCCGGAGGCATCGACCACCGGGACCATGAAACGCCGCGACCGCTCACTCTTCCTGTTTGGTTGCCCAGTAGAGCAGGACCTCGTTGTCCGCGCGCTGCGTCAGTTTCACCTTGTTCGACACGCCCCACGCCAAGGCCTGCTGGTGCAGCGGGATATACCCCCAATCCTTCATGCCGATCTCGAAGGCCTGCTTGATCAGTTCGTTGCGCTTGGCGGTATCGGTCTCGAGCAGCACCTGGTCGGCAAGAGCGTCCAGCTTCTTGTCGCAATAACCGCCGAGATTGGCTTCGCCGCGCGACGACTTCGGATCGTCGCGGCAGCCCATGATGTCGTTGAGCACGTTCTGGGAGTCCATCGTGGCCGGTGTCCAGCCGAGCAGATAGAACGAGGTCTTGAAGCCGCCGGGTTTGAGCACCTTGGCGAAATACTGCTGTTTGGGCTGGGCTAGCAGGTCGATCTTGACGCCGATGCGCGCCAGCATGCCGACCACCGCCTGGCAGATCGCCGCGTCATTGACATAGCGGTCGTTGGGGCAATCCATCGTGACTTCGAACCCGTCGGGATAACCCGCTTCGGTGAGCAGCTTCTTGGCGCCGTCGGGATCGAATTTGGGCCGCGTGAAATCCTTCGACAGCGCGAACAGCTGCGGCGCGATCATCAGCGCCGACGGCGTCGACAGGCCGCGCATCACCCGATTCTTGATCAGGTCGATATCGATCGCCTTGTAGAAGGCTTCGCGGACACGAACGTCCTTGAACGGATTCTTGCCCTTGACGTTCGAATAGAGCAGTTCGTCGCGCACCTGGTCCATGCCGAGGAAAATCGTGCGCAGTTCCGGCCCGGTCATGACCTTGGCGGTTCCGCTCGCGTTGACCCGCGCGATGTCCTGGATCGGAACCGGCTCGATGATGTCGACTTCGCCCGAGAGCAACGCGGCGACACGCGTCGCGTCGGAGGCGATCGGCGTGAAGACGATCTCCTTCAGATTATGTTCCGGCTTGCCCCACCAGTTCGGGTTGACCTTGAAAACGGTCTTGACGCCGGGTTGATGGCTCTCGATGAAGAAGGGGCCGGTGCCGTTCTCATGGAGCGAAGCATAACTCGGGGTGGTCGCCGAAGCCGGCGTCGGCGCCACCGCGTTGTTGTCCTCGCACCACTTCTTGTCCATGATGTACCAGCCGTCCCATTGCGTGATCAGAATGGGATTCGGCGAACTCAGCACGACATCGACGGTGTGGTCGTCCACCTTCACAAACTTGGCGTCGGTCGGAATCACGGTCGTGAAGTTGGAGCCCTTGGCCCGCACGCGGTCGGCCGAGAAGATCACGTCGTCGGCGGTGAAGGGATCTCCGTTGTGGAACTTGACGTTCTGGCGAAGATGGAAGCGCCAGCGGGTCGGCTCCGGCGTTTCCCAGCTTTCGGCGAGCGCCGGAACGATCTTCAGATTCTTGTCGCGGGTGACGAGGCCCTCATAGACATGCGCATGATGGGCGATGGTCGTGGTTTCCCTCAGCGTATACGGATCGAGCGACTTGAGATCGCCCTGATTGGCATAACGCAAGGTCTGGCTCGAGGCCGGTGACATCGCAAAAGCGGCCACTGCGACGATGGCCGCTGCAAACAAGGTGTGACGTCCCGACATCTCTTTACCTTCTCCATCTTCTCCGCTGTGGCACCCCGTTGTTCAGTGCCACGGCCTCAATCGAACCATGTTGCCAGAGTTTGGCGGCTGCGCAAGCCTGATTCCAGCGCCAAACAGCTCGGTTTGCCGGCCGGCCGCGCAACGTTTAGCTTGCAGTCTAGGCGGCGAGAGCCCGCGCGTTACATTCAACTTTGGGAGTGCCGGATGGCGGAACTGAAGGCCGACGTTGTCGTGCTCGGCGCGGGCATGGTCGGCGTCGCCGCGGCTCTGCATCTGCAGAAGCGGGGGCGCGACGTGATCCTGCTCGACCGCCACGACCGCGCCGGCGAGGAGACGAGCTACGGCAATTCCGGGCTGATCGAATGCGCCTCGGTTTTCCCCTACATGTTTCCGCGGGAGTTCGCGCAGATCCTTCGCTATGCACTCAATCGTGCGCCGCAAATGCGTTATCGCGTCTCCGATCTGCCGGCCTTCCTGCCGTGGCTGTCGCGCTACTTCCTCGCATCCTCGCCGCAACGGGCGCTGCAGAGCGCAATGGCCGAACTGCCCTTGATCCGGCGCAGCCTGATCGAGCATGAGGCGCTGATCTCCGAGGCCGGAGTGCCCGAATTGCTGCGGCGGTCCGGATGGATCAAGCTGTTCCGCCACGAGGCAACGCTCGCAGGCGCCGTGCACGAGATGGAGCGGGCGAGGGCCTATGGCGTCGACGGCGAAGTGCTCGATGCCGAGGCGATCGCGGCACGCGAGCCCTGCCTGACCGGCGCATTCGCCGGCGCGCTGCATTGGCCGACGCCCGGATTCGTTCCCGATCCCGGTGGCTTGGCCAAGGCCTATGCAGCGCTGTTCCAACGCCGGGGCGGACGCTTTCTCGCCGGCGAGGCCCGAACGCTCGAACAGGACGGCGGTGGATGGCGCGTCAAGGCGCGGGATGGTGCCGTGCGCGCGCGTGAGACCGTGGTGGCGCTCGGACCCTGGTCCGATCTGGTATTTGGTCCGCTCGGCTATTCGATACCGCTCGCGGTCAAGCGCGGTTACCATCTGCATCTGGCGCCGCGCGGCAACGCCGTGCTCAATCATCCGGTGCTGGATTCCGACCTCGGCTATCTGCTGGCGCCGATGAACCGCGGCATTCGCCTCACCACCGGCGTCGAATTTGCCCGCCGCGATGCGCCGCCGACGCCGGTCCAGCTGCAACGGGCGTTGCCGCGGGCACATGCGCTGTTTCCCCTCGGCGAACCGGTTGAAGCGAGGCCCTGGATGGGTGCGCGGCCGTGCCTTCCCGACATGATACCAGTGATCGGCCGGGCGCCGCGGCATCCCGGGCTGTGGTTCGATTTCGGCCACCAGCACCATGGCCTGACGCTCGGTCCGGCAACCGGCCGTCTGCTGGCGGAGATGATGACCGGCGAGGCGCCGTTCACCGATCCCGCGCCCTATGCGGTCGAGCGGTTTGGTTGACCAACCTTGCCAGAGGCGGGCTCGGGCGGCCGGCGGGGGCGCAAGGTCGCTTGCGTCGCCCCGCCTGTCGTGGCGATACTGCGGCGGGCTCGCCAAACGCCATCAGGAGCGGACATGAAGGTAAACATCGAAATAGATTGTACGCCGCTGGAAGCCCGGCAGTTTTTCGGCCTGCCGGATGTACAGCCGATGCAAATAGCAGTGATGGACAAGCTCCAGCAGCAGATGATGAGCAACATTGACAAGGTTTCGCCGGAAGCCCTGATGCAGAGCTGGCTCACCTTCGACCCGAAAATCGCCGAACGGTTTCAGGACATGTTCACGACCATGGCGGGCCTCGGCAGCGTACATTCCTCCGACAAGAAGAAGTGATGGCGTTCCATCGCAGCGAACCGCAGGCCGCTGGCCGGTGGCGCCCGCCGGCGCTCGCGCTGATGCTGGCCGAGGTGAGGGGGATATTGGAGTTCAACACCAGCCTGCTGCTTTCGCCGCTGCTGATGCGGGCCCCCCGAGGCGACGGCCACCCGGTGCTGGCATTGCCGGGGTTTCTCGCCAGCGACCTGTCGATGGCACCGCTGCGGAGATATCTGGGCCAACTCGGATACGATACCTACGCATGGCAAATGGGCCGCAACACCGGCGGCGTTGCGCGGATGCGGGGCGCCCTGCGCGACCGGCTCGCCAGCATCCATGCCGCCACCGGCCGCAAGGTCACGATCGTCGGCTGGAGCCTCGGCGGTATCTATGCCCGTGACCTCGCGCTGCAGGCGCCGGACCTGGTGAGGTATGTCGTGACGCTGGGAAGCCCGTTTGCGGGCGACGTGCGGGCGACCAATGCGACGCGGCTCTACGAGGCATTGTCCGGCGAAACGGTTGATGACAGTTCGGAGCTCCGGAAGGCCATCTCGGGCGATCTGCCGGTCCCGACCACCTCGATCTTTTCGCGTACCGACGGCATCGTGAACTGGCGGACCTGCCTGTTACGCCCGTCCGATACCGCCGAGAATATCGAGGTCTATCTCGCCAGCCATATCG
>JBDTKD010000204.1:0-3798 GCA_039935515.1 Bradyrhizobium sp. | reverse complement strand
ATTGCCGGCGCGCTTCTGCCAGCCATATGTCACGCAAGCGTTCCGCGTATCGGATAATGCTTTTCCTTTACGAACTTGATGCCGTTGAGAACCGCACCGAGGTCGGGCCGAGCGAATGGCGCGTTGGAGATATCGACGATTTGCACCCGACCCTCTGGATTGGTCACGAACAGTCCCGGCTCCGGGAACGGCCTGTCGGTCTCCTGCGGCGACCGAGGTTCAGAGATGTACAGTCCCAACGCGCGCATCTGTTCTTGCGATAGGCCGTAGCCGACGGGGAACCGCCACGCTTCCTCCGCCGCTTCGGCTTCGGCTTTTTCCTTGGTATCCGCGGATACCGAAAAGACCTCCATGTCGGTCGCCTTGAATTGATCAAGCAACTTGTTCAGCGTTCCGAGATATGTCTTGCATATCGGGCAGTGCTTGCCGCGATAAACTACGAGCATCTCCCAACCCTTACTTTCACCAATTGTCAATTGACCGCCGCCCACCTTTGGAACGGAAATCTTCGGCATCAACGATCCACCGGCTAGTTTTTGTGACGGCATCAAACGCTCCTTGTGTTCGAGTTTAGAGTTCTGAAATCCTATTCAAGCCTCTGCCTGAGAAGAGCTTCTTGGAATTCACGTAGCCAAAAGCGAGCACGCCCGCACAGACAACGAAGCGCGGCCTTCGCGAGAACGGGATCGTCACCACGTAGGTTCGTTGAATTCGACGAAAGGTTACGCTTAGACGGCAGCTAATGCAGGCTGGCTCTGTCTCTTACGTTCCCGGTAAGAACGCGCCAATCCAAGAGGAATACGCCGAACCATCCTGCGAGCGCCGTCAACATGAAGACCGTACCCATCTGCCAAACCAACACCATCGCACTCGCATCCTGCGGATGGAACAGACGAAGACCAAAATCTCCTAATCCAGCGGCAGCCAGACCGCCGAGTGCAGTCGTCAGATGCGGAGTCAGAGGGGCGCCACGCCTTAGCATAATCGCCATCACGATTGCCGGGACCATGCCAACAAGAACGATCGCAGGAAAGCACAGCCAGTCCGGATGAACCGAAAGCCCATCTGGCCCATATACAAGCCAGGTCTGTAGGCAACCAAGACTCAGACTGCCGAGCCAAAGCCCGAAAGGCAGCGCAGGGAGCAAAAGATATCTGCGGTCGAACCCGGGTATAGTGCTGGCAAACGCCGCAAAGGCTGCCGCAATTCCAGTGAATAACGCCGCAATCTGCTCGATCAGATAAGTCGGATCGACCAGTTTGGCAGCCAAGTCGGCCCTAAGCGTCATCATGGTCACCACGAGAGCCACGTAAGGCACAGCCAGTCCCAACCATATCGCGGTCCTCGTCGATGGGGATGAAAGCCGCGATATTTCCCCCGAGCCTTGTGCGAGACGCTCGATCAGCCGATCGGTCTCCATGTATTTCATCCATCCCAAATATTTCAGAGCCTGTCCGTACCGTAACCTGAACAATCCCGCATTCGTACCGCCTACCGAAGCTATCCCAACGACTGCTTATTCACCATCAAGAGAAACCTCGGGCGGCTTCCCTTGCCGTGCGGTGTTCCCGATGGGCGGCGAAGCCGCGCAAAGCTCCACTTAGGTTTCGCTGGCCCCCCCCAAAAAGTTACATACGCCGCAGAGAAAAGCGAGGACAGATCTCGGCCCCGCATCGTCAAGGACTCGACAACGCCCCGACGTGAGGGCGGAAATATTGGGATCGCGTGATGTTCTGTCTTACGACATCTGAACCCGCTGGGTCTGCAGGATGAGCACCGTCCTCGCAGCGGGGCGGCAACGATGAAGCGGATTGGCCGATCGGCCGAACACTTGCGACCGCCGACAAGGCGGTCGGCCTCGACGTTCTCACCCGTCTTCATGATGAGATGGGAGTAAATCCCGCCAAATCCTGGCACGAATTGGGTCTGAATATACGTAATGGTGAGGTCGATTTCAACGACGACGCTTCCATTGGCGGCTATACGGGCCGGGATAACCAAGGCAAACGCGCTATGAGAACACTCCTAAGTTCTGCCGCTTCGGCTCGTCAGGCTGGCAGGAGTCTTGCTGTGGCAGTATCCGATTTGCCTGATAGGATCCGACCGCGGGTTAGACTTTGCAATATTCGCCGCACCCGCCGGGCGTGATCTTGACCCGATGATGAAACTCGATGCGATTGGGCGTGTGACGTCCGCGACGCCGAGGTTGATTCCTGGCCTAGCCAGAAAGGCGCTTTCCATGTTCGATCGTCGTCTACAGCCGTTGATCCAGGCGACGTTCACGGCCCCTGCCCGTGTGCTCGTCGCCAGCGGCGTCACCGCAAACGCGGTGACGCTTGTCGGCTTCCTGATAGGTCTGGCCGGCGCTTGCTTCCTAGCATCGCGCTCGTATCTGCTTGCGCTCCTGCTACTTCTCCTTAACCGCATCTTCGACGGCCTGGATGGCGCGGTCGCCCGACTTACCGGTCCCACGGACCGAGGTGCCTTTCTGGATGTTGCGCTTGATTTCTTTGTCTACGCGTCGGTGCCGCTCGGCTTCGCGTTGGCGGACCCTCCGGACAATGCTTTGGCGGCGTGCGTTCTGCTTTTTGGCTTCATAGGGACGGCTACGAGCTTTCTGGCCTTCGCCATAATTGCCGAGCGTCGCGGCCTCTCGTCGTTGGCATTTCCGCAGAAGGGAATTTACTACCTCGGTGGAGTCACCGAGGGCGCGGAAACGATCGCATTCTTCATCGCCATGTGCTTTCTGCCAGACTGGTTTCCCGTTCTGGCCTGGGTGTTCGCTATCCTGTGCTTCATCACAGCGGCGACACGCTGGTTCAGGGGTTGGCAGGCATTCGCCGGCTCAGCGCGGGAGTGATGAAAAACGGCCATAACGAGCGTTAGCATCGCCCACTTTCTACGTTGGTCGTTGCGGCTACTGTCGGGCTACCGGCCCGACTCCTCCGAGATCGCTCGAACAGGCTACCCCACAACATCGCGTGTGGTTTGGTCAGACAGCGATTCGGCCCATCGCGCACGTCGATAGTCGAAGCCCCGCTTGACGGTAGGTTTGATCACTTCGAAGAATGGCGAAATGTCTAAATCGCGCGGTACAAATCACGACGAGTGGCGGATCCTCATGATTTCAGAGCGCGCGACACCGCTCTCGAGCGTCGTGATGATCGGTAATATCGGGTAGTGGATCGACCGGAATGCCTGCGCAATCATGCCGGAGCATATGAATCGCGTGGGGTCGCCCGATCCGAGCGCAATCATTCGTCGTCGCCAACGCTGCGGGACAGGAAGAGGAATCAAATAGCGCGCGAGATCGATGATATTCATTTGGTCGTAGCCGGACCCGATCCGATCCAAAGCAAACTTACAGACTGCTTCGCAATCCTCAATCGACAAATCGATCGGGCGACATATGCGCGTGTGGAATCGAAGATATTTGGACAAAGGTGCAGAAACAACGCCTTCATCGAGCGTCGCTTCAACCAGTGAATTTCGCACTGCCGCTCCCTTTCCTCCCCGGTCAAGCAGGAGCCCACATAAAGTGCGGCGTGCGACCACGTCGACTGCGTCAGGTATTTGATCGCGCCTGAGATATGGCTGTTGCCCTCAACAAGCAGAACGTCACCCGCTTTAATCGTGTCGAGAAGCGCCTCTGGATCGCTCGGGGTGAACGGTTCAAACCCGGGGGCCGGCCTGTCGAGGTATTCGACAATCTTGCGCCCGACACTATCGAGAAACCTGCCCATGGCGCACCCGTTGTGGACGATGAATAGCCCATAATGCTTGGGCAGACGCCGCGCA
>JBDTKD010000203.1:0-15029 GCA_039935515.1 Bradyrhizobium sp. | reverse complement strand
CGCCGACAATCACGAAGGTGAGCAGCGCGGCGCGCCGTTCCGGATCGCTCTCGCGCTCGGCGCGTTCGAACGCGACCAGGATGCGGCGTCGCAGCGTGGTGGCGTCCTCCAGCGTCTTCAGCCCCGGGGCGAACGGCTCCCATTCGTCGTGGCCGAAATAGGCATGGCGGGCGCCGGTGGCGAGCACCAGCGTGTCGTAGGGCACCGCGCCGCCGTCTTCCAGCAGCACGCGCCTTCCGGCCGGGTCGACGCCGCTCACCGTCGCAAACAACGTCGTGACCTCCTTTCGTCCGCGCAGCAGATAGCGGATCGGCCAGGCGATCTCCGACGTCGCCAATGACGCGGTCGCAACCTGGTATAGCAGCGGCTGGAACAGATGATGGTTGCGGCGGTCGATCAGCGTGATCTCGACCGGCGCACCCGCCAGCCGATGTGCGGTCTCGAGCCCGCCGAAGCCGGCGCCGACGATCACGATGCGATGGGACCCTGCCGGCGCTGTCGTCATGGGCTCGCGACCTCCGGGGTTCAGATGTCTCCGTGCATGAGATTATGCATTCGTTCGCGCCGAGGCCAGCCCGGTCTGCGCAACGGGCGCGGTTTTGCAGGGCTGTTGCCCGATCGGGCAGGCCGTGTAGGTCAGCTTTGCCCCGCATACCAAAAAATATTTTCTTTGCGGCCGAATCCTTGGGCTGCTGCCGGCCGTCTTGGTAGTCGAGACAGCACAAACCAGCGGAGACCCCGATGAAGCAGAGATTGATCAGGTACAGGACGCGGCCCGATGCGGCCAACGAGAATGCCGAACTGGCGGCGGCCGTATTTTCCGAGCTGAGGACAGTAAAGCCGGAAGACGTGCGCTATTGTTGCCTGCGGCTGGACGATGATACGTTCATTCACATCGTCGGGACCGCGGCCGATGACGGCACCAGCGCGCTGCCAAAACTCGCCGCCTTCCAGGCGTTTCAAAGCGGGGTCCGCGACCGCTGTGCCGAACCGCCGCTGGTCCGCGGTGTAACGATCATCGGCAATTATCGGCTGCTGGCCGAAGCTTGAGCAGGCCGTCGTTGCCGGAGGCGGAATGAAATCGCTCCCACAGGGATCAGCCGCCGCGTCCGGCATCGACGCTCTGCTGGTCGCGATGCGGCCGAAGCTGCATCGCTATTGCGCGCGCATGGTCGGCTCGGTGATCGACGGCGAAGACGTGCTGCAGGATGCGTTGATCAAGGCGGTCGAGTCGTTTCCATCCGCGGGGCCGCTCGGCAATCCCGAAGGCTGGCTGTTTCGCATCGCGCACAACACGGCGCTGGATTTTCTCCGCCGCCGCAGCCGGCAGCAAGCACTCCGATCAGGGGAGGAGGTGGACATGATCGCCGACCCGGCCGACCCCGTCGCGAGCCGCCAGATCGCCGGTGCCAGCCTGCGCACCTTCATGCGGCTGCCGGTCGCGCAGCGCTCCAGCGTGATCCTGATGGACGTGCTCGGCTGCTCGCTGCAGGAGCTCTGCGAGGTGATGGATTTCAGCCTGCCGGCGGTGAAAGCGGCGCTGCACCGCGGGCGGGCGCGGCTGCGCGAACTCGCGGCCGAGCCGGACGATATGCCGCACCCGGCACTATCGGCGGCCGAGCGCGACCGCCTCGGCGCCTACGTGGCACGTTTCAACGCCCGCGATTTCGATGCCGTCCGCGCCATGATCGCCGACGATGTCCGTCTCGACCTCGTCAACAAGACCCGGATGAACGGCAAGGCCGAGGTGTCCCGCTATTTCGGCAATTATGCGGGGATTGCGGACTGGCATCTGGTCCCCGGTCTGGTGGACGGCCAGCCGGCGATCCTGGTGTTCGATCCCGGCGAACCCGGCGCGCCAAAATACTTCATGCTGCTGCAATGGTCGGCCGGCAAGGTCGCAACCATCCGGGATTTCCGCCACGCGCCCTACATCGTCGACGGCGCCGAATTCCAGCTTTGATCGGCCGCCCGCCCCGTCGCTTCGAGTAGCTAGACGGGCACCAAGCGCTTGACATTGATGGTGCGTTTCCGAACCTGGGCCAGGTCATAATTCATCTGCATCCTCAGCCAGGTGTCGGCCGTGCTGCCGATCGCCTTCTCAAGCTTTACAGCCATTTCCGGCGTGATGCCGCTGCGCCCCGCAATTATGAAGCTGCTCCCGCGCCCTGCGCTTCCTACGCTGGCAGGCAATACACTACCCAAAACCGAAGGCATGACCTAAAATTCGCTAAGTATTGACGAAAATAGACGAAAGTTTCGTTTTTGTTCTGTTCCCGTCTTGGGAATTTTTTTGATCCCACATTGGGAACATGCTATGGCTATGAACGTAATAGCAAGGAAGACACTCCAAGCCTTTTGGGAGCAATACCCTCAGGCCGAAACACCCCTCGGTACTTAGTATCAAATCGTTTCCAAGGGCGACTGGAGTGAGCCCGCAGACCTGAAGAGAGCGTTTGGAAATAACGTGGACTTCGTCGGAGACAACGGAGCCATCTTCGACATAGGCGGTAATAAATATCGCCTTGTTGTTCACTTTTCCTACAGGTTCAAAACCGCCCTCATCAAGTTTGTAGGTACGCACGAAGAGTATGACGGCATAAACGCGGAAACTGTGTGATGATGGACGTAAAGCCTCTCCACAATGAACAGGATTACGATTGGGCGATCCGGGAAGTAACCCGTTATTTCGATTCCGAACCCGTGCCCGGAACCGCTGATGGCGACCGTTTCGAGGTTATGTCTACACTCATCAGGGAGTACGAAGATAAGCACTTCGCAACACCCCATGGTGACCCTGTAGACGTTCTGGATTTTGCGATCGAGTCCATGGGAAAATCGCAAGCCGAGCTTGCTAGCTTGATTGGCCGGAATCGCGCCTCCGAGATATTGAATCGCGTCCGTCCACTCACGATGGATATGATCCGCACTATTAGCAAGGAATGGAACATTCCGATTGAGGCATTAACGCCTCAATACGATCTGGCTCGCGCAGACGCCTGATCTTACCAACCCTGCTTCGGCGGGGTTCGTGTCGTGGTGAAGTTCGAGATCGTCTTTGCCGTCTTTGGCATGAAACCCCTGCGGAGGCAGCAATGAGCGGCGCTGTATACAAACGTTCGGCTTTTTATCAAGATGATAACACGCACTATAATTCTTGCCATCCGCCGCCCCCACGAATTATGGTGCATGGCGCGCTGGCGATGAGCCGAAGGTTCTAGAGGGAGCCACGCGGTTCAAGCTTGCCGTCGCCGGAAGATTTCGCGCACAAAACAGGTCCGGTCGGGGACACACGCAAGCGGAGCACCGAGCGCTCCCCGGGATGGGGCCGGCCATTCGACTGGCGGCTTTGACGAGTGAGGAGGGGAGACACATGAAAACGGCATACTGGCTGGCGGGCGTTACGGCGCTGGCGCTGGCCCAGCCCGCTGCGGCTGGGGATACCATCAAGATCGGGTTCGTCAGCACGTTCAGCGGCCCGACCGCGGTGATCGGCAATGACATGCGCAATTCGTTCGAGCTTGCGCTCGACCATCTCGGCCACAAGATGGGCGGCAAGCCGGTCGAGGTGATCTACGAGGACGACACTTTCAAACCTGACGTCGGCAAGCAGAAGACCGAGAAGCTGATCCTGTCCGACAAGGTCGACTTCATCGCCGGCTATATCTGGTCGAACGTGCTGCTCGCCTCGCTGAAGCCGATCGTGGATTCGAAGACGATCATGGTTGACGCGAACGCCGGTCCGTCGCAACTCGCCGGCGAACTCTGCTCGCCCTACGTGTTCTCGACCTCCTGGCAGAACGACCAGACGCCGGCGGCGATGGGCCTTTACATGAACCAGAAGGACGTCAAGTCGGTATTCCTGATCGGCCCTAACTACGCCGCCGGCAAGGACATGCTGACCGGCGTCAAGAGCACCTTCAAGGGCGAGATCAAGGGCGAGGAATATACGGTGTGGCCGACCCAGCTCGACTTCTCCGCCGAATTGTCCAAGGCGCGGGCCTCCGGCGCGGCGTCGATCTTCGTGTTCTATCCGGGCGCTGCCGGCGTGCAGTTCCTCAATCAATATTCGCAGGCCGGTCTGAAAGCGCAGATGCCGCTCTACACCGCCTTCACCATCGACGAAACGACGCTGCCGTTGCAGAAGGACAACGCGATCGGCGTCCCCGGGGCCCAGGAGTGGGTGAACGATCTGCCGAACGAGCAGAACAAGAAGTTTGTCGCCGACTACCGCAAGAAGTACCCCGGCATGCGCCCGAGCTTCTATGGCGCACAATCCTACGACGCCGCGCAGTTGATCAACAGCGCCGTGGTGGCGGTGAAGGGCGACACCAGCAAGAAGGACGAGATGAAGGCGGCGATGGAGAAGGCGGACTTCAAGTCCGTGCGCGGTGCGTTCAAATACGGCAACAACCACATCCCGATCCAGAATTTCTATCTGCAGGACGTGGTGAAGGATGCCGCAGGCCAGCTCTCGCTCAAGACGGTTGCCACCATCGTCAAGGACGACCAGGATCGCTTCCACGACAAATGCCCGATGAAGTGATCGCGGCATTGGATCCATGCGGCGGCGGCGCTGGCGCGCTGCCGCTGTTTTCTTTCAGCCCCGTGTAAGCGTTCATGCTGCTCGTCGTCGAACAGTTTCTCAACGGATTGCAGTTTGGTCTGCTGCTGTTCCTGCTGGCGGCGGGATTGACGCTGGTGTTCGGCATCATGGACCTGGTCAACCTCGCCCATGGCTCGCTGTACATGATGGGCGCCTATTTTGCCGCAACCTTCGTCGCCTGGAGCGGCAATTTCGTGATCGGCGTGGTGCTCGCGCTGGGCGCGACGCTGTTGCTCGGCATCGTGCTGGAAGTCGTCGCGCTGCGGCATCTCTATGGCCGCGATCATCTCGATCATGTCCTGGCGACGTTCGGGTTGATCCTGTTCTTCAACGACGCAGTGCGGCTGATCTGGGGCCCGGCGGGGCTGGCGCTGCCGCTGCCGGCGTGGCTGACGGTGCCGGTCCAGATCGTCCCCGGCGTGTTCTATCCGGCCTATCGGCTCGCCATCATCGTGGTCGCGCTCGCGGTCGCGCTGATGCTCTACCTGGTCGTGATGCGAACCCGCGTCGGCATGCTGATCCGCGCCGGCGCCTCCAACCGGGAAATGATCGGCGCGCTCGGCATCAACATCAAGCTGCTCTACACCCTGGTATTCGGGCTCGGCGCCGCGCTGGCCGGGCTTGCCGGAATGATGCAGGCGCCGATCCTGACGGTCCAGATCGGCATGGGCGAGAACATCCTGATTCTTGCCTTTGTCATCATTGTGATCGGCGGCATCGGCTCGATCCGCGGTGCGTTCCTGGCCGCGATCCTTGTCGGCATGATCGACACGCTGGGCCGCGCGTTTTTGCCCGATCTGCTGCGCAAGGTCCTGAGTTCGGCGGCGGCTTCCACCGCGGCGCCGGCACTGTCCTCGATGCTGATCTATCTGCTGATGGCGATCGTGCTGGTGGTGCGGCCGGAGGGGCTGTTTCCGGCCAGCCGGCGATGACCGCTTCGCTCAACGCCCGCAACGCGGTCGCGGCGCTGGTCGCGGTGCTGCTGCTCTTGCTGCCGCTTTATTCCGAACTCAGCGGCAATATCTTCGTGCTGACGCTGTTCACCCGCATCGTGATCTTCGCGCTGGCGGCGGCAAGCCTCAACCTCATCATGGGCTATGGCGGCATGATGAGCTTCGGTCATGCCGCCTATCTCGGCATCGGTGGCTATGCCGTCGGCATTCTCGCCTTCGAGGGCGTCGGCTCCGGTTTCATTCAGTGGCCGGTGGCGCTTGCCGCCTCGGCGCTGTTTGCGCTGGTGATCGGCGCGCTGTCGCTGCGCACCCGCGGGGTCTATTTCATCATGATCACGCTGGCCTTCGCGCAGATGGCCTATTATGTCGCATCGGGGCTCGCGCGTTATGGCGGCGACGACGGTCTCACGATCTACAAGCGCAGCGACTTCGCCGGCCTGATCAACCTGTCGAGCCGGGTGCAGTTCTATTATCTTTGCCTGTTCTGTCTGGCCGGCGGGATCTATCTGATCTGGCGCATTGTCAATTCGCGCTTCGGCCTCGTGGTTCAGGGGCTGCGCTCGAATGAGGCGCGAATGCAGGCGATCGGGTTTCCCGCCACAAGATACCGGCTGGTCTGCTTTGTCATATCGGGCACCATGTGCGGCCTTGCCGGCGCCCTGCTCGCCAACAACACCGATTTCGTCAGTCCGGCGATCATGTACTGGACCCGCTCCGGCGACCTGATGGTGATGGTCATTCTCGGCGGCATGGGCTCGCTGTTCGGCCCGGTGATCGGCGCGATCGTCTACCTGGTGCTGGAAGAGTTCCTGTCGCAGCTCACCGAATACTGGGCGATGATCATGGGCCCGCTGTTGCTGCTGATCGTGCTGTTCGGGCGCGGCGGCATCATGGGACTGCTCGGGAGGTTCGGCCGTGGCTGATGCGCTGCTCCGCGTCCGGAACCTGGTCCGCCGCTTCGGCGGCATTGCCGCGACCGACAATCTCTCGCTCGACGTCGGGCGCGGCGAACTGCATGCCATCATCGGGCCGAACGGCGCCGGCAAGACCACCCTGATCAGCCAGCTCACCGGGCGATTGCAGCCGAATTCCGGCACCGTGCATTTTGCCGGGCAGGACATCACCCGGCTGCCGGCGTATCGCCGCAGCGCGCTCGGGCTGGCGCGCTCGTTCCAGATCACCTCGCTGCTTCCCGACTTCACCGCCCTCGACAATGTCGCGCTGGCGGCCCAGGCCCATCACGGTCATTCCTTCCATTTCTGGCGCAATGCCCGCAAGGAAGGGCAGCTCCGCGACGCCGGACGCGCCGCGCTCGCCCGGGTTGGGCTTGAACCACGCGCCGATGTCGCGGTCGCCGCCCTGAGCCATGGCGAGCAGCGCGAGCTTGAACTCGCGGTCGCGCTCGCCACCGGGCCGCAATTGCTGCTGCTCGACGAACCGATGGCGGGATTGGGCGTCACGGAATCGTCGCGGATGGTCAAACTGCTGGGCGAATTGCGGCGCGAAGTCACCATCGTGCTGGTCGAGCACGACATGGACGCGGTGTTCGCGCTCGCCGATCGGATCACCGTCCTGGTCTATGGCCGCGTCATCGCGTCCGGCACGCCGGCGGCGATCCGCGGCAATGCGGAAGTGAAGCGCGCCTATCTCGGCGATGCCCGTGCGGTGACCCGCCATGGCTGACGCCGCACCCCTGCTCGACGTCGAAGGCATCGAGACCTGCTATGGCCTGAGCCAGGTGCTGTTCGGGATGTCGCTCGTGGTGCGGACCGGCGAGATGGTGGCGCTGATGGGCCGCAACGGCATGGGCAAGACCACCACCATCCGCTCCATCATGGGCCTGACGCCGGCGCGGGCCGGGACGATCCGTTTCGCCGGCCAGGAGGTTCGCCGGCTGGCCTCGTTCCGGATTGCCCAGTTGGGCATTGGCCTCGTGCCCGAGGGGCGCCAGATCTTTCCCAACCTGACCGTACGCGAGAATCTGGTCGCGGCCTCCGGCAATCGGCTGGCGACATCCGACCCATGGACCCTCGACAAGATCCACGCGCTGTTTCCGCGGCTGGCCGAGCGCGGCGGCAATATGGGCGGCACGCTGTCCGGTGGCGAGCAGCAGATGCTGGCGATCGGCCGGGCGCTGATGACCAATCCGCGGCTTCTGATCCTCGACGAGGCGACCGAGGGCCTGGCGCCGCTGATCCGCGACGAAATCTGGCATTGCCTGTCGCTTCTGAAGGCGCGTGGCCAGTCGGTGCTGGTGATCGACAAGAACGTCGAAAACCTCACCCGCATCGCCGACCGCCACTACATGATCGAGCGCGGCCGCGCGGTGTGGAGCGGCACCTCGCAGCAACTGATCGCCGAGCCGGATCTGCAGCATCGCTATCTCGGAATATGAGCGCACTGGGCCAGGCCTGGCTGCGTAGCCCGGATGGAGCGCAGCGCAATCCGGGGCCGTTCTATCCGCATCGCGATTCCCGGATTGCGTTGCGCTCCATCCGGGCTACGGCACTACACCTCAGCGCTGCCATTCCGGGTTCGCGCTCGCGCGCGCCCCGGATGACGACAGGGATGGATGCTTTGCGCTGCGTTACGTATACAATATGGCCGATATTTTAGAAAATTATCCAAATATTGTTGCATATCTATGATAATTGTATACAGTGTGTATTCATTTCCTGCCGAGATCGCAGATGTCATCAGAGAGCTTTCCCCTGAACGCCTGGTATGCGGTGGCCTGGGGCCACGAAATCAAACACCAACTTGCGGCGCGGACGCTCTGCGACAAGGACGTGGTGCTCTATCGCCGTTTGGACGGCGAACTCGCCGTGCTCGAAGATGCCTGCTGGCATCGTCTGTTGCCGCTCTCGATGGGTTCGTTGCAAGGCGATCAGGTGGCCTGCGGTTATCACGGCCTTGTCTTCAACGCCGCCGGGCGTTGCACGTATATGCCGGCGCAAGAGACCATCAATCCGTCGGCCTGCGTGCGCGCCTTTCCGGTGCTGGAGCGGCATCGACTAGTCTGGGTCTGGCCCGGCGACCCCGCACTCGCCGATCCCGCCAAGATGCCGGATCTTCACTGGAATGATAGCAGCGACTGGATCGGCGAGGGCGGCACCTATTACGGCCTCAAATGCGATTATCGGCTGGTGATCGACAATCTGATGGACCTGACGCATGAGACCTATGTGCATGCCGGCAGCATCGGCCATGAAGCGATCACGGCGACGCCGTTCGAGGTCACGCACACCGACCGCAGCGCGAGAGTGACGCGCTGGATGGTCAACACCGAGCCGCCGCCGTTCTGGGCGCGGCAACTCGGTCGGAGCGTTCCGGTCGATCGCTGGCAAATCATCGACTTCCAGGCCCCGTCGGTGGTCGTCGGTGACGTCGGCGTTGCGCCGACCGGCAGCGGGGCGCCGCAAGGCGACCGTTCCCAGGGCGTGAACGGCTTCTTTCTGGCCGCCGTGACACCGCAGACCGACACCACCTGCCATTACTTCTGGAATTTCGTCCGCGGTTTTCGCAAGGACGACGCGGCGCTGACGCAAGCGATCCATCTTGCCCACGTCACTTCCGACGGGAAGGGCCTGTACGACCAGGACGTGGCGGTGCTCGAGGCGCAGCAAAGGGCGATCGAGCGCCAGCCGCGGATGCCGTTCTACAATCTCAACATCGATGCCGGCGCGCTGTGGGCGCGGCGCAAGATCGACCGCATGCTCGACGACGAACGCCCGCACCGGGACGCCGCCGAATGAGCGGCCGCGGCGCCAGTAAGCCTTTGATCGCGTGGTTCGAGACGCGCGGCGTTGCCGCGCTCCTCACCATGAGGGCTGAACAAGACCTTATCCTGAGGAGCGCGCTTTGCGCGCGTCTCGAAGGATGAAGCCGCGGTACCGGAGAATGGTCCAGGCATGGCCGAAGCAATGATCTGGACCGCAGCCCATCTGCGTGCGCACCGGGATCTGACCGCGGACATCCGGCTGTTCGAGGTCGAGCCGGAGGCGGAATTCGTGCCGCCGGCTCCGGGCAGTCACATCAACGTCGCCGTCGAGATCGAGGGGCGGCCGGATGTGCGGTGCTATTCCGTCGTCGGCGGCGGCAACGGCCGATACCGGATTGCCGTCAAACGGCTCGCCGAGAGTCGAGGCGGCTCCGCCCATATGTGGCGACTCGCGCCGGGTGCGCGGCTCCGCGTTTCCCGCCCGCGCAATCATTTCAGGCTGCGGCAGGGATGCGAGGAATATTTGCTGGTCGCCGGCGGCATCGGCATCACCCCGATCCATCCGATGGCCTTGGCGCTTGCCGAGGCGAGGGCACCGTTCCGCCTGCTCTATGCCGCGCGCAGCCGCGACGAGTTGGCCTTTGCCGAGGAGCTTGCCGCAGGGATTGGCGACCGGCTCGAACTCTTCGTCGGCGAGGAGGGACGCCGGATCGATCTCGCCGCCGCGATCGACCGGCTGGCGAAGCGCGGTGTGCTTTATGTCTGCGGCCCGTTCGGCATGCTGGAGGCGGCGCGTCGGCACTGGCAATCCAGCGGCCGACCAATGGACGGCCTGCACTTCGAAACCTTCGGCAGCGGCGGCCGGCTGGCAACCGAACCCTTCCTGGTGAAAATTCCGCGGCTCGGCAAGGAAATCAGGGTGTCGAAGCACGAGAGCATGCTGGAGGCGATGGAACGCGCCGGTATCGAGGTCATCGCCGACTGCCGGCGTGGCGAATGCGGCCTCTGTGCGCTGACCGTCCTGCAGGCGGACGGGCCGATCGATCACCGCGACGTTTTCTTCAGCGATCGGCAGAAGATGGACGGAACCAGGCTGTGCGCTTGCGTGTCGCGGCTGGCGGGCGGCAGCATCACGATCGATACCGCGGACCGTACCGCCTGAGAGCGGAGCCGGCGCGCGTGGACTGGAGGTCACGGTGGCGGAACGAGACAGCAATACCGAAACATCGATGTCGCAGACCGTCAAAGCCCAGCTCGCGCTGCGCGAGCTGGTGATTCAGGGGCGGCTGAAGCAGGGTGATCGCGTCTCCGAACTGCAGCTTGTGGAGCTGCTCGGCGTATCGCGCACCCCGGTACGGATGGCGCTGGTACGGCTGCAGGAAGAGGGCCTGGTCGAGCCAATTCCCTCGGGCGGCTTCGCCGTGCGCAGTTTCAGCGAGCGCGACGTGTTCGAGGCGGTCGAAATCCGCGGCACGCTCGAAGGGCTCGCCGCACGGCTGTGCGCGGAGCGCGGCTGCCAGCCTTCGGACCTTCAGGCGCTGAGGAGATGCGTTGCCGAACTCGATGCCGTGGTCGGGCGTGACAGTCTCGGCGAGGACGATATCTCCGGCTATGTCGAGCTCAATGCCCGCTTCCATGAGCTGCTGGCGGTCGCAACCGGGAGCCGGACCATGGCCCGCGAACTGGCGCGGGCCTGCGCGCTTCCATTTGCCTCGCCGAGTGCGCTCGTGCTGGTTCAGGCGCGCTCGCCGGATTCGCATCATCTGCTGATCGTCGCCCAGGATCAGCACCGCTGCGTGGTGGATGCCATTGAGCGGCGAGAGGGCGCCCGCGCCGAGGCAATCATGCGCGAGCATGCCCGGCTCGGCCACCGCAACCTCGAACGCGCCTTCGCCAATCAGCGGATGCTCGAACTCGTCCCCGGATCGAAACTGATCGCGCGGCGGCGCGGCTGAGGCGATCGAGCAAGAGCCTGCAAGAGCCTGTCAGGCGGGCCACGCAAAGCCTTGGCTATGCACCGGTTGTGGCACAATGTTTCACAACTTTGCCGGCTCCCACATAGGGCAAACTCACTATGCTGCCGGCTCGCGATCATGGCGAATTACGCTACGGGTCGAGATGCTCGCAGCGAAAAGCATTCGCAGGAAGCTTTCACGGCAAACCGCGGAGGGGGGAACTTTGGGATTCAGCGCCGCATCGTTTTGGCGTATTGCCCGTCCTGGCGATGCCTTCGCCCCTGAGGCAAGCATTCGTCGCGTTGAAGCATGGCGTCATTTTCTGCGCATCGTTTTTGACCTGTTCGTTCGCGGTCAACGCACTTCAAGGGTCCTCGGGAGAGCCATGGGCCGTCGTCTCCGCATTGCATCAATTGATTATGCGTCGCTCGCAATTGTAGGCCTGCTTGCAATCGCTTCTTCGCCGGCGATGGCCGCCGGCGGCGCTGGGGCTAAGGGCGCAACCGGCTTAGGCGGCGCCGGCGGTCCGGGCGGTTCGGGCGGTGTTGTCGGCGTCCCAAATGGTTCCGGACAGCTGGGCGGGGGCCACGACGGCGGCAGAGGCACAGGCTTTAACTACAATGCGGGCGGAGGCGGAGGAGGGGGGGCCTCTGGCAATGGCGTCGGTGGCGCAGGCGGGCGTGGCGCCGGTGGCGCCGGCCCGGGAGGAGCGGGCGGCAGCGGCGCATCCGGAGGAGCGGCCGGTCAGAACGGGACAACCCCAGGCGCGTCCGACCAAGGCGGTGGCGGCGGCGGCGGGGGTCAGGGCGGAGCCAACGGCGGCATGAGCGCCGGCCCGATCACGATTGGCTCACCGGTCGTCGCCGGTGCCGGCGGCGTCGGTGGAAATGGCGGCGACGCAAATGCTTTGCCCGCTGGAGGCGGTGGAGGCGGTGGAGGCGGCGAAGGCGGCATCGGCTTCGTGGGCACAGGATCGAACAGCTTCACCAACAGCTCCAAAGTCACAGGCGGCGATGGCGGCGCGGCCGGCATCGGCGGCGGGATATCCAGCCCCATCACCAGCGTCCACGGCGGCAACGGTGGGAACGGCGGCGATGGCGGGATCGGTATCAGCATCACCGCATCGGGGGCCACGCTGACGAACAGCGGAACGATTCAAGGTGGCGACGGCGGGGCGGGGGGAACGGGGGGAACGGGCGGGACATTTGGTTCAAATGGTTCGAACGGGGCTGGCGGACTGGGCGGAGCAGGGGTTTCTGGCAGCGACCTAACGATCCTCAACAGCGGCCTGATCGCGGGCGGCGTGTCCGCCAGCGGCACGCAGGCCAACGCCATCACCTTCACCGGGGGTAACAATGTCCTGACGTTGCAGCCCGGCTGGGCTCTGACCGGCAACATCGGCGTAACCGGCAGCCTTACGTTCAACCAGTCGACCGCAGTGATCTTGCCGAACGTAATCACTGGCGCCGGTTCGGTGATTCAGAACGGGAGCGGCACACTCACGCTCTCGGGGGATAACATCTATTCCGGCGGGACCACGATCTCCACCGGCACGTTGCAGATCGGCAATGGCGGAACTACGGGATCGATCCTGGGCAATGTCACGGACAATGCCATCCTGACCTTCGACCGCTCAGACAGCACGAGCTTCGGCGGAAATATCTCCGGCGGCGGCGTGCTGCAGCAGAACGGTACGGGCACGTTGACGCTCTCGGGCATCAACAGCTATGGCGGCGGCACCTTTCTCAATTCCGGCACGCTCGCCGTCTCGAGCGACGCCAATCTCGGCGCCCCGAGCGGCGGCCTGACGTTCAACGGCGGCACGCTGCAATTGCTGGCGGGCTTCACCAGCAATCGCGACGTCACGCTCAATGCCGGCGGCATTGTCGACACCAACGGCAACAACGCGACATGGGCGGGCGCGGTCGCTGGCGCCGGCGGCCTGACCAAGATCGGTACCGGCATTCTGACACTCTCGGGCGCGGGCACCTATCTCGGGCCGACCTTCGTCAATGCCGGCACGCTGCAGGCCGGCATCGTCAACGCGTTCGCTCCGGGCAGCGCCTACACGGTTGCCTCCGGCGCCGTGCTCGACCTCAACAGCTTCAATCAAACCATCGGTTCACTTGCGGGCGGCGGCAATGTGACACTGGGCTCCGCGACCTTGAGCACCGGCAACGACAACACCAGCACGAATTTCTCGGGCGACATTTCCGGCGTCGGCGGGGGCTTGACCAAGATCGGCACGGGCACGTTCACGCTTTCGGGCACCAGTACCTATAGCGGCACAACCAATGTGGTTGGCGGCACGCTGGTCGCCGATGGCTCGATTGCGAATTCCGCCTTTACCGTGCAGTCGGGTGCCGTGCTGGGCGGCCCGGGTACGATCGGCGCGCTCACCGCCCAGAGCGGCGCCACGGTAGCGCCGGGCCTGGTGACGCCATTCACGCAGCTCAATGTCGCCGGCAATGCCAGCTTCGCGGCCGGCTCGACCTTCCTGGTCAACGTCAACGGTGCCAATCGGAACGACAGGCTGCAGGTCGGCGGCCGTGCGACCTTGTCCGGCGGCACCGTCGACGTGCTGGCAAGCGGCACCGGCTTCACGCCCTCGACGCGCTTCACGCTGCTCAGCGCCACCCGCGGCGTCTCCGGCACCTTCGCGCAGCTCGTGACGACGTCGAACCTCGCTCAGGCGTTTGCCTTCCTGAAGCCGGCGCTGAGTTACGATGCCAACGATGTCTTCCTCGGCTTTGCGCAGACCACGAACTTTGCCTCGGTTGCGCTCACCCCCAATCAAATTGCGACGGCGGCGGCGATCCAGGCGCTGGGGCTCGGCAACCCGATCTACAATGCGGTGGTGGGCCAGAGTTTCGCCGGCGCGCGCCAGGCTTTCGATGCGTTGTCGGGCGAGGTGCATGCGAGCGCGGTGACGGCGGCGCTCGAAGACTCGCGCCTGCCGCGCGAGGCGATCCTCGACCGCCTGAGCCAGCCGTTCTATGCGCCGGTGCCGGCTGCGATGGCGGCCTACGCGGCCGACCTGCCAGCCAAGGCGGCCGCCGCGATGCCGCGCTATCAGCCGCCGCAGACCCTGAATTTCTGGGCCCAGGGCTTTGGCGATTTCGGTCGCAGCGGCAGCGACGGCAATGCCGCGGCGCTGTCGCGAACGACCGATGGTTTTGTCCTCGGCGGGGATGCCAGCCTGATCGGGCTTGCCGGCGGCGATTGGCGCTTCGGTGCTGCCGGCGGCTACACCTTTGACAACCTCGCCATCGACCAGCGGCTGTCCTCGGGCAACTTCCAGAGCGTGTTCGCCGGCGTCTATGGCGGCGCCAGCTTTGGCGCGGTGCAGTTGCGCAGTGGCGCGATCTACGGCGTCAACAGCACCGCGACCAGCCGCCAGATCATCTTCCCCGGTTTTGGCGAATCCGCCACATCGAACTATGGCGGCTCGACCACGCAGGCGTTCGGCGAGGCCGGCTACCGCGTCGGCTTCACAGGGTTCAACCTGGCCGGGCTCAGCTTCAGCCGCGCCATGCTGGAGCCGTACCTCGGCGCTGCCGCGATCCATCTCCACCAGGACGGATTCAACGAGACCGGCGGCGTGGCGGCGCTGACCGGGTTCGGGCAGGGCTACGACCTTGCCACCACCACGCTCGGGCTGCGAGGCGAGACCACGCTCGCCGGCCCCTTGCCGTTCACCGCCCGCGCGCTGCTCGGCTGGCGCCATGCCTATGGCGACGTGGTGCCGACCGTGCTGATGGCGTTCCAGGGCGGCACCCAGGCGTTCGGCATCG
>JBDTKD010000202.1:0-17796 GCA_039935515.1 Bradyrhizobium sp. | reverse complement strand
AGCCCGGATCGAGCCTCGCCGACATGCAGGCCCAGGCGCTCGATCGCTTCGCGGTCAGCTATGGCATCTGCAATCCGCTGTACGGGGTCCAGATGGTGTTCAGCGAGGACATGGCCGACGCGTTCTGCCGCGCGCTGAACGACTGGCTGGCGAAGGAATGGCTCGACAAGGACAGCCGGTTGCGCGGCTCGATCGTGATCCCGATTCAGACCATCGAGAAATCGGTCGCCGAGATCGAGCGCTGCGCGGTGGACCGGCGCTTCGTTCAGGTCCTGATGCTGGTGATGGGGGACATGCCGCTCGGCAAGCGCGCCTATTGGCCGATTTACGCAGCCGCCGAGCGGCTCGGTCTGCCAATCGGTATTCATGCCGGCAGCAACTATCACAACCCGCCGAGCTCGGTCGGCTGGGGCTCCTATCACATCGAGGACTATGTCGCCCAGGCCACCGCGTTTCAGACCCAGTTGACCAGCCTGATCGTCGAGGGGGTCTTTGCAAGGCACCCCGGACTGAAAATGGTGATGCTGGAATCCGGGTTCACCTGGCTGCCGTCCTATCTGTGGAGGCTGCATAAATTCTGGCGCGGCACCCGCATGGAAACGCCTTGGGTGGACCGCGCGCCGCTGGAGATTGTGCGCAGCAACATCCGGTTTTCGCTGCAGCCGATCGACGCGCCACCGGATCCGGCGACATTAAATCGCCTGTTTGACCATATGCAGTCGGACGAATTGCTCTTATTCTCCACCGATTATCCGCATTGGCAATTCGACGGCGATGCGGTGCTGCCGGAAGCCATGTCGCCCGATCTGGTGCGCAAGGTCATGATCGACAACCCGCATGCGACCTACGGCCGGCTGACGCAATCGGCGCTCAAGGAGACAACGCCATGAACGTGCAGTTCCGCGCGGGCCCGGCTCAGGCTGCATCCGAGGGCGTCAACACCGCGATTGCCGACTGCGATATTCATCCGGCGCGCAAGAGCCTCAAGGACCTCTATCCCTATCTGGCCCGCCGCTGGCACGACCATCTCGAAACCTACGGCAAGCATCCCTATCAGGGCATGATGGAAGGTCCGCCTTACCCGAAGGCGCAGCCGAATGCGTCGCGCCGTGACGCCTTTCCGCCGGAGGGCGGACCGCAGGGCTCGTCGCTATCGTTTATGCAGCAGCAGCATCTCGACCCGAATCATGTCGTGCTTGGGGTTTTATGTCCGCTGCAGACCGGGCAGGGCATTCGCAACCAGGATTTAAGTGCGGCGCTGGCCACGGCGGTCAACGACTGGCAGATCGCGGAGTGGACCAGCAAGGACAGCCGCCTCAAGGGATCGATCGTGGTCGCCAATGAGGACGGCCCGGCTGCGGCCGCCGAAATCCGCAAGCGCGCCGGCGACAGGAATTTCATTCAGGTGCTGCTGCTCAGCCGCAACGTCGAGCCGCTGGGTCAGCGCCGCTACTGGCCGATCTATCAGGCGGCCGAAGAGGCTGGCCTTCCGATCGGCGTCCATGCGTTCGGCTTCGGCGGCAATCCGATCACGGCGTCGGGCTGGCCCAGCTATTATATCGAGGAAATGGTGGGTCATTCGCAATGCCAGCAGACCGCATTGGCGAGCATCGTGCTGGAGGGCGTCTTTGAGCGCCATCCGAAGCTCAAGATGGTGATGATCGAGGCCGGCTTCGGCTGGGCGCCGTCGCTGTCGTGGCGGCTCGACAAGAGTTGGCAACGAATGCGCGGCGAGGTGCCGCATGTGAAGCGGCCGCCGTCGGAATACATCCGCGACCACATCTATTGGACCACCCAGCCCATGGAGGATCCGGAGCGGCGCGACCATCTGTTTGACGTGATCGACTGGGTCGGCTGGGACAAGCTGCTGTTTGCGACCGACTATCCGCACTGGGACTATGACGAGCCGTCGCGGGTGCTGCCGGCGGGCGTCAGCGAGACCAACCGCGAAGCATTTTATCTCGGCAACGCCCGGAAGCTGTACGGACTGAGTTGATGGCCCGTCATGTCATCGCCCCGGTGGCGGAATTGCCGCCGGGCACGCGCAAGTTTCTCACCATCGATGAGCGGCCGATCGCGGTCTTCAACATCAAGGGCGAGTTCTTCGGCCTGTTGAACCGCTGCCCGCACCAGGGCGCGGCGTTGTGCGAGGGGCCGCTGATCGGGCTCGCGCAGTCGTCCGATCCCGGCACGATCGAATACACCAGGCTCGGCGAAATCATCCGCTGCCCATGGCACGGCTGGGAGTTCGATATCCGCACCGGCCAGTCCTACTGCGATCCCCGGCGGTTTCGGGCCAAGGCCTATCCGGTCCATGTCGAGCCAGGCACCAGCGTGGTGAAGGGGCCCTATATCGCGGAGACCATCGCGGTGTCGGTGGAAAGCGACTACGTGGTGGTGGATGTGTAATCGCAGCACACTCGGCGTGGCCTCATCCTTCGAGACGCCGCGCAAGAGCGCGGCTCCTCAGGATGAGGTCTTCCTAGGCCCTCATGGTGAGGAGCGCGGCAACGCCGCGCGTCTCGAACCACGAGGCCCCCGATGCGCGGTCACGATTCGACCAATGGAACGATTCAGACCGAGTGCCCCGTCATCCGCCGCTCGCGCGCATAGCGCACCAGCGCGACGGTGCGATAGATGCCGTGCACGAACTTGCCGTAGGGCATGGTGATGAAGAGCGCAAACACCACGCCGAGATGCAGCGCCAGCAGCGGGCCCATCGCGGCGGTGTCGCGCCAGAGCAGCAGTGCGAGGCCGGTCAGCGCGGTCAGCAGCAACATCACGATGAAGGCGACGTCCATGCCGGCGCGCGCCTGGTCGACCAGCACGGGATCGCGCCTGGATTTTTCCGTCAGCAGACCGATCGGCCCGATCACCAGGCCAAGCCCGCCCAGCGTGCCGAGCACGACCGGCAAATCCCACCACGGGTATGGCGCTTCGCGTGCGAGCAGGTAGTGGTAGAGCGTCCCGACGCAGGTTGCGGCGAAGCACAGGACAAAGCCATAGAACGTCAGATGATGATAGAGCTTGCGCCGGTCGGTCGGCCGTTCGTCCTCATTGACACAGCCGGCGCCGCCGCCATCCAGATAGCGCAGTTCGCCGGCGTCCTTGATCGCCTGCCACAGCGAGGCCGGATCGGCGCGCATGCCGATCGGCTCGCCGATGTCGCGCCAGAACGCGCGCACGCCCATCGCCAGCGCCACGATCGCGTAGAGGAACGCGGCGCCGAACAGCGCCGCCATCGTGTTGTGCGGCATCAATCGGTAAAACGCGCCCGGGCCGGTGTGGATGCCGAACAGGACCTCGTGGTCGTTGCCGGCGGCAAATCCGAAGATGAATACCGCCACGCTGACCGCAGCGACGAGGCTGATCGCGAGCCCGTTGCGCGCAAAGACACCGGAGAAGGCCTGCGGCCAGGCATAGGCGGCATAGGATTCGGCGCGCGCGATCGCAAGCGTCTGCGGGACGTTGACATTGTACTCGTGCGGCGGCGAAAACTGGCAGTCGGTGTAGCAGGCGCCGCAGGCATGGCAGAGATTGGCGAGATAGTTGAGATCGCCGTCGGAGAACGAGCGGCGCATTTCCATCGCCGGAAACACCGCACACAGGCCTTCGCAATAGCGGCACGAATTGCAGACCGTCATCAGGCGGTCGGCCTCCTCGAGGATTTTAGTTCCGTGCATTTTGCGCCGCTTCCCGTCCTGCGATCCGTCCGAACACGCTGCCGATGGTCATGCCGATCCCGGCCGCATAGCCCTTGCCCAGCACGTTGCCCGCCATGATCTCGCCGGCAGCGAACATGTTGGCCGCAGGCTTGCCGTCCTTCATCAGCATCCGCGCCTGCTTGTTCACCCGGGTGCCGAGATAGGTGAAGGTGATGCCGGGCCGCACCGGATAGGCATAATAAGGCGGCGTCTCGATCCGCCGCGCCCAGTGGCTCTTCGGCGGCGTCAGCCCCTCGGTGCAGCAATCGTCGAGAATGGTGTGATCGAAGGTGCCCGGGCGCACCGCCGCATTGAAGCCGGCGATGGTTTTCTCCAGCGCTGCCGCATCGAGCTCGAACCTGGCGGCAAGGCCGGCGATCGAGCCGGCTTCGATCGGCGGAAACAGCGTCGGCATGAAGCTGTTGCGCGAACTCGCGTCAAAGATGATGTAGGCGATCTGGTCCGGCTGGGCGGCGACCAGGCGGCCCCAGATCGCGTAGCGCTTCGGCCAGAGGTCTTCGCCTTCGTCATAGAAACGCACGGCGTGCTTGTTGACGACGATGCCGAACACCACGGAATCATGCCGGGTGATGATGCCGCCATCGAACTTCGGCGCGCGGGCGTCGATCGCGACCGCGTGGCATTGGGTGGGATCGCCGACCTCCTGCACGCCCTTGGCCAGCAGCATCTTGAGGATTGAACCGCGGTTGTAAGGCGTGCCGCGGATCAGGAAGTTGTCGGCGGCGTCGCCCCAATATTCCTTGAGCCATTCGATGTTGGCCTCGAAGCCGCCGGCGGCGGCAACCAGCGTCGAGGCGTGGACTTCCACCGCTCCGCCGACTGGCTGCTTCAGCGTCGCCGACAGAAACATCCCGTCTTCGATCCGCAGCTCGGTGACCTCGGCGCCATAGAGGATGTCGATGCCGAGCCGTTCGGCGGTGAGATAGAGCGCGTTCAGCATCGCCCGGCCGCCACCGAGGAAAAACGAATTGGTGCGGCCGAGGCTCAGCGTGCCGCCGAGCGACGGCTGCCAGCGCACGCCCTGCTCGACGATCCAGCCCAGGATGTCCTTGGACTCGCTGATCATGTGGCGGGCGAGTTCCTCGTCGGTCTGACCATCGGTCACGCGCAGCAGGTCTTCCCAGAATTCCTGCTCGGTATAGGGCCCGGTGAGGATGTCGGTCGCGGCGTCATGGGCGCAGCGCATATTGCGGGTATGGCGGGTGTTGCCGCCGCGATAGAATTTCGGTGCACCTTCGAGCACCAGCACCGATGCACCTGACCGCCGCGCGCTGATCGCGGCGCACAAGGCGGCATTGCCGCCACCGATCACCAGCACGTCGAATTTATGAGCGAGATCGACCATGCGATCTTGTTGTCTTTCCTTGCATGGAAATCAATGCGGCTGACGGGCATTGCCGGCCGCTTGGCCAACGCTAGCCGATCTGGGTCATCGCGATCAGCACCCCGGTCACGGTGAGCGCTCCGCCGATACGGGTCGCGATTTGCGCAAACGGCATCAACTGCATCCGATTGGCCGCGGTGAGGATGGCGACGTCGCCGGTGCCGCCCTGTCCGCTGTGGCAGGCGGTGACGATGGCGGTGTCGATCGGATACATTTCCAGCCAGCCCCCGACAAAAAATCCCGTTGTCATGATTGTCACCACCGTCGCCACGATGGTGATGACGTAAGGCAACGTGAAAGCGGCCACCAGCTTGTCCCACGGCGTCAACGAAACGCCGATCGCAAACAGCAGCGGGTAGGTGACGGCGGTCGAGAAGAATTTGTAGACGTGAAAGGCCCCGACCTGCAGCGATGGCGACACTGCCCGCGTCAGTTTCAGGAACACCGCAATCACCAGCATCACCACCGGCGCGGGAAAGCTAAACAGCCGCTGTGCCAGTGCACCGACCAGGTAGAGCGTCACCGCGGTAACGACGGCGGCGGCAACCGTGGCAACGTCGACATGGTCGTTGGTATCTTCTTCCTCGAATTCAAGTTCGTCGTGCTCGCCCGGCTGCAGGCGCCCTTCGCCGGTGAGGTGCGGATATTTCTTGCCGACAAAATTCAGCGTACCCGCCAGCAGAATGGCCGTCAGGCTGCCAAGCATCACCGGCGGCAATACCTGCGCAAACAGATCGCCCTGCGACTGGTGAAGGATTTGCGAATAGCCGATGGACAGCGGGATCGCGCCCTCGCCGACGCCGCCGGCCATGATCGGGACCACGACAAAAAAGAAGGTGTGATAAGCGCCGAGACCGAGCAGGACACCGACCAGCGTTCCGACCACGCCCCCGGCGACCGAGCCCGCGGCCAGTGGAACGAATATCTTGAAGAAGCCCTTGATCAGGACACCCCGGTCCATTCCCAGGATGCTGCCGACGATGATGCAGGAAATGAACAAATACAGGAAATTCGAATCCTTGGTGAAGTCCTTTACCGAAGCCAGAATCGAGGCCGGCAATAATTGATGGAAGGCAAGGAATGACGGGATGAAGGTGGCGAAGATCGCCGCCGCACCGATGTTGCGGATGATCGGAATTCGCTTGCCCAATTCGGCGCAGGCAAAGCCACCCATCGAGAGAATGACGATACCCATCAAGATGTCGGATGGCACTTTCCCGGTGAGGGCGAATCCGCCAATCACCGCCAGCAAGGTCACGAAAATCGGCAGCGGGACGATGCCGATCCTGTAATCGACGATCGACCACCAGCCTTGGGGCCAGAATCCTTCGGTCTCGCTTTGCAAGGCGGGCGCTACACTGTTGGCGTTCTGCAATGTTCGCTCCCCTGTCGGTGGCCGGCGCGAAATGATCTCCGCCGACCGTCGCTGTCGTCGACCATGCAATCTGCCATGCCCGCGCGGCGCGACCAACCGGAAAACACGCAACCAACGCGATATCGCGTTACACGCCGGAAGCTTTTCAGGTTTTGTTCTGCAACGAGGCGACCAGCCAATTCCGGAACGCCGAGAGCTTCGGCGAATCCGCTCTCGCTTCGGGTGAAACCAGGTAGAAGCCGGCATCGGCCGGCAAGGCGATCTTGAAGGGAACCAGCAGCCGGCCCTTGGCGATATCGGCCTCGACATAGGACGTCCGGCCCATCGCCACGCCGAGGCCGTCGATCGCGGCCTGGACCGTCACCAAAATCAGGTCGAAGGTCAGCCCGGGATGCTTTGAGATATTCGCCGGCAGCCCCGCGGCGGTGAGCCATAGCCGCCAGTCGTCATTATAGCCGGCGCTGGTGTGGAGCAGGGTCTGCCGGGCCAGGTCCTCCGGACAGCGCAGCGGTTTGCTGCCGCTGATCAGCGCCGGGCTGCAGACCGGAAACAGCTCGTCGGCCATCAGCCAGTCGGCGCGCAGGCTCGGCCAGTGTCCGCGGCCGTAGCGGATCGCGGCATCGACGCCGCCGCTCTTGAAATCGACCAGTGCAGTCGAGGTGGTGATGCGGACGTCGATGCCGGGATGCGCTTCCTGAAAAGCGGGAAGCCGCGGCAGCAGCCATTTTGCCGCGAGTGATGCCAGGGTCGAGACGGTCAGGACATTCTCGTTGTCCTTGCGCAGCAACCGGTCGGTCGCAAACCGCAGATCGTTGAACGCGGCGCGGATGCCGGGAAGATATTCGGTGGCCTCCGCAGTCAGCGCCAGCGCGCGGTTCTGCCGGATAAACAGCCGAACGCCGAGCTCCTCCTCGAGCCGCCGGATCTGATGGCTGATCGCGGTTTGCGTGACATTCAGTTCGGCCGCCGCGTTGGTGAAGCTCAAATGCCGGGCGGCGGCCTCGAAGGCGCGCAATCCATTCAGCGAGGGCAGCCTTGTGGTCATGCAGCGAAAAATTCAATCATGAATTCATGTCATCTGAAGTGGGACAAAGTGTCGTTTGTGGATGGGCGCTATAGCGCAGATATTCCCCGACAGCAGCTTAGCTTTAGGAGGCGAAAATGTCCATGGATTCACATCAACCGATGATAAATAATCATGGTTCCGGGGTTTTAACCCAGCTCGGCGACACCTTTCACGTCTGGCGCGAGCGGCGGCGCCAGCGCCGCGAACTGGCGCAATGGACCGATCGCGACATGCACGACGTCGGCATTTCCTGGAGCGACATTGCTCACGAAGTCGAAAAGCCGTTTTGGCGGGCATGATGATGCAGCCGGGCGGGCGTCGCCACGGTTGAGGGACGCCAGCCAGTCTTTCGAAGTCTGAAGGAGCGCGCCATGAGGTCTCTTCGGTTCGACGATCTGGAACAATATTCGGACGTGGTGCGCTCGCGCAGCGGAGAGCCGGTGACGGTGCGCTTTGTCGAGCCAGGCGACGCGGAGGGGTTGCAGACCTACTTTCGCTCGCTGTCGACCGGCTCGCGCTACAATCGCTTTCTCGGCGCGATGAAGGAACTGCCGCACAACGTGCTCGATCGCTTCATCCATATCGGCGGGAGCGACGGCTTCAGCATCGTCGCGACGATGCAGGTCGACGGCTTTGCGACCATTGTCGGCGAGGCCCGTTATGCATTCCACGCCGACACCGAAAGTCTCGAATTCGGCCTGTCGATCGACGATCGCTGGCAGGGCCACGGCATTGGCGCTGCGCTGCTCGGTAATCTGGAATGCCGGGCCGCCGCGATCGGTGCGGTGCGTCTGTTCGGCGATACCCTGCGCTCCAACGACGCCATGATCGGGCTTGCCCGCAAGTCCGGCTTCGGCTTTGCCCCCAATCCGGAGGACTGGAAACTGGTGCGGTTCGAAAAGCCTGTCGACACGGCCCCGCAGGATATTCCCTGCGCGAGCTGGCGGATCGCCGCGGCCGGCCTCGCCTTGAGCGGAGCTGCGGCGAACTGAGCCGGCTGCCGACTGTTATTTCCCTGTGAAGTTCGCCCTGCGCTTTTCGATGAAAGCTTGCACCGCCTCGCGGTGATCCGCGGTCATGGTGGTGCGGATCAGGCGCTCGGCTTCGTGGTCGCGTGCGGTAGCGAAGTCGAACAGAAGGGCTTCGTCGAGGTTGTCCTTCATGTAGCGGAGCGCAATGGTGGGACCTTCGGCCATCGATCTGGCAAGCGCAAAGGCCTCCTGCTGAAGTTTTGCGTCCGGCACCACGCGGTTGACGAGGCCGATCGCCTCGCATCGCGCGGCATCGACCTTGTCGCCGGTAAACATCAATTCCCGCGCCCGCGCGGTCCCGACCAGCCGCGTCAACAGCCACGCGATGCCGTAGTCGCCGCTCAGCCCGACCCGCAGATAGCCGGTGGAGACAAAGGCGGATTGCGCCGCGATGCGGATGTCGCAGGCCATTGCGAGCGCGAGGCCGGCGCCGACCGCCGGGCCCGGCAATGCGGCGATGGTCGGCTTGCGCACCGAGACCAGTGCGCCGGTCAGGAGCCGCTGCCGTTCCTGCAGATCCGCGACCTTCTCATCATGGGACATTTCCAGTTTCTGGCGCGCGCGGTGGGCGCCCATGCCCTTGACGTCGCCGCCGGCACAGAAGGCGGTGCCGGCGCCGGTAATCAGCAGCGCGCCAACCCCGGGATTTTCGCCACAGGCCCTGATCATGGCGCGCAAGGCCGGGGTCAGATCATCCGACATGGCGTTGCGCGCTTGCGGCCGGTTCAGCGTGATGATGGCGACGCGGTGGCGGATTGTGCAGAGCAGTTCATCGGTGCCGGTATCGATGGCGATGTCGGTAGTCGTCATGGAAGCCCCCAATTCGTTTGGTGTCATCATTGCGAGGAGCCAACGGGTCCCGCCGGTCGAGCTAGAATCTCTCGACCCACGGCCGCAATTCCAGTTCCCAGCTCCAGGCGCTGCGCGGCTGTTGCAGCACGTTCCAGTAGGCCAGCGCAATGGCGTCGGGATCGAGCATCGAATCCGGCCTGTCGGGGGCTTCGGTACGGGCCGAGCTGCGAATGCCGCCGTCGATGACGAAATGCGCGACGTGAATTCCCTGTGGCGACAATTCGCGCGCCATGCTCTGCGCCAGGCCGCGCAGCGCGAACTTGCCCATCGCGAACGGCGCCGATTGCGAATAGCCCTTGATGCTGGCGGAAGCGCCGGTGAACAGGATCGCGCCGTGCTGGTTCGGCCGCATCCGCTTCACGGCCTGCTGGGCAACCAGAAACCCGCCGAACGCGCTGACCGCCAGCGCCTGCGCCACTTCCGACGGCACCAGATCGACAAAGGCGCCGCGTGCCCGCGCGCTGGCGTTGTAGACGACAAGGTCGGGCGGGGCGATCTCGCGCTCCACCAGGCCGAACAGGCGCTCGACCTCGTCGGGCTCGGTGGCGTTGCAGGCAAAGGCGCGGGCGCCAGTTTCGGTGCAAAGCGCGCCAAGCTTCTCGACCCGGCGTGCCGCCAGCGCGACCCGAATGCCTTCACGGGCGAACAATCGCGCGAGCGAGGCACTGAGGCCTTCGCCGGCGCCGACAATCAGGGCGGTCTTGTAGCTTGGGGTTTCCATGAAGCTGTTCCCTTGCTGGACTCAAATCCATTGATGCGGGATGGGCTTTGTAGCGAAAATAGCAGCGTATCTTGACCGAGTAGGGCGACATCTCGGCGCCGCTGGCTTTATCTGGAGAATGATCTTTATCATGCAATGGCCGCAAGCGGCATTCTCTTCAATTCATCGTACGGCGGTTGCCGTCACGGCTGGTGATCGATCACAGGTCACGGCCGGCGACCCGTTCCGGCTCGCGGAAAATTCAGCCCGGCGCGCGATCACCGACCATCTGCTGGGCGAATGCGCGGTCGGCATGGCCGAGGTTGGCGAATTGGTCCTGGCAGCGTAGGCTGAAGCAGGCTGGTTCAAGAAAAAGATAAAACAGGGAGTATCCGATGAAGGCCGCCGTCCTGCATGAAGTCAACAAGCCGCTGGTGATCGAGGATGTCAGCCTGCCGAAGCCCGGACCGCGCGAGGTCCTGATCCGCACCCGTGTGGCCGGCCTCTGCCATTCCGATCTGCACTTCATGGAAGGGCTATACCCGCATCCGCTGCCGGCGGTGCTCGGTCACGAATCCGCCGGCGTCGTCGAGCAGGTCGGCTCCGACGTGACCTATGTAAAGCCCGGCGATCATGTCGTGACCTGCCTGTCGGTGTTCTGCGGCACCTGCGACAATTGTACGACCGGCCGGCCGGTGCTGTGCACCGACACCACAGTGAAGATGCTGCCGGGCCAATCCAACCGGCTGTCCTGGGCGCGACCGGAGAAACTCAACCAGTTTCTCAATCTCTCCTCCTTTGCCGAGCAGATGCTGGTGCACGAGAACGCCATCGTCAAAATCCGCAGGGATATGCCGCTGGAGCTGGCGGCGCTGATCGGCTGCGGCGTCATCACCGGCTATGGCGCGGTGGTGAACACCGCGAAAGTGGCCCCCGGCGAAACCGTGGTCGTGATCGGCTGCGGCGGTGTCGGCATGGCCGCGGTCAACGGCGCGCAGATCGCCGGCGCCGGCCGCATCATCGCGGTCGACACCAATCCGGCCAAGCTGCAACTGGCGACCAAGCTCGGCGCCACCGACATCGTCGATCCCCGAAACGGCGACGTGGTGCAGCAGGTGCGCGATCTCACCAATGGCGGCGTGCACCACTCATTCGAGGTGCTCGGCCGCAAGGAGACCGCCGAGCAGGCGTTTGCCATGCTGGCGCCCGGCGGCACCGCCACCATCGTCGGCATGATTCCGTTCGGCCAGAAGATCGAACTGCATGGCTTTGACTTCTTGCGCGAACGCAAGATCCAGGGGTCGTCGATGGGCTCGAACCATTTCCGTGTCGACATGCCGCGGCTGGTCGAGTTCTACATGCGCGGCAAGCTGCATCTCGAGGACTGGATCTCGGCCAGATTGAAGCTGCCGGAGATCAACGAAGGCTTTGCCAACATGAAGGCCGGCAAGACCGTGCGCAGCGTGATCATGTTCGATGCCTAGCGCAATTTCCACTTCAATGGCTTCATCCTTCGAGACGCATCGCTTGGCGATGCTCCTCAGGACGAGGACTCAGACCCTCATGGTGAGGAGCGCGCCTTCGCGCGTCTCGAACCATGAGGCCTCGGGAGAAGCAACAATGATTCGAGTGAACCGGAAACCACTCTAGAAGTCGTCATTCCGGGATGCGCCCCTTGGCGCAGGCCCGGAATCCATAACCACGATCGGGAGTATGGATTCCGGGTTCGCTTCGCGCCCCGGAATGACGTTATAACGCCCTACCGCGAAACATGCGCCGAGACTGCGAGCCAGCGGCCGTTCTGCTTGGCCCAGCAATCGGTGTAGCGGCCGAAGGCCTGCTGGCCATCCGCCGTCTTGTAGCTGGTGCGTCCGTGGATGATGGCGAAGTCGCCGAGCACGCGAATCCTGACCTCATCGGCGACCAGGTTCCGGATCGTGACCGGCACCGCGGTCTGCTTCAGAAATCCGGCGCGGTCGACCAGCGACTTGTCGGGGTTGCTGCAATAGAAGTCCTGCGCCAGGATCTCGTCAAAGCGCTTGACGTCCGAGTTCTGCACCGAGGCGACATAGTCGCGATTGAGGACCGTCAGTTCGTCGGTGTCCTTGCTCATGGGTTTTCTCCGTTGTTCTTCTGTCATTTAGGGGCGCGAAGCGAAGCGGAGCGAACCCGGAATCCATACTCCCGATGGTGGTTATGGATTCCGGGCCTGCGCCAAGAGGCGCATCCCGGAATGACAGAGAGTGATTGCCTCGTCGCTGCGCTCGCATGACGGCTCGGCTCTGGCCTAGTCATCAAACATTGGCGGCGGAACGAAGCCGCCGAATTCGCGCTCGACCAGTTCGGCCAGTTTCAGCGGCGTGCGGTCTTCCAGCCATGGGCCGACGATCTGGACGCCGACCGGCAGCCCCTCCGGCGACAGGCCGATCGGTATCGCCGTCGCCGGCAGGCCGGGCAGCGTGGCGATTCCGGGCCATGCCAGTTGATCGAGATACGGGTACTTCTTGCCGTCAATCCGGATGTGGCGCTGCTCCTGGTCGGCCGAGTGATCGTGCGGAAAGGCCGGCGTCGGCATCACCGGACAGATCACGGCGTCGAAGCTCATGAACAACTCGCGCCATTGCGCCCGCAGCCGCGTTCGACCGCCGGCGGCCATCAGCCAGTTGCGGTGGCTGAGCACGATGCCGCGCAGACGCTCCGCCGCCAGGCTGGTATCGTCGGCGGCGAGCTTCGCCGCCGCGTCTTTGGCGCCCGCATAGATCTCCGGCTGGAACGAGCCCGCGAGGAACGACAACAGCATCCGCATATAGAGCCGCGTCGAGGCGGCGAAGTCGGGCCATAGCGGGCTCGACCGCTTGACGGCAACGCCGGCCTTGCCGAGATTGGCACCGAGCTTCTCGATGGCTGCGCGCACGGCCGCGTCGGTCGGCAGCAACGGATCGGTGTCGATCAGCAGCACGCGAAACTTGTTCAGCTCGCCGTGGCGCGGCGGCGGCAGCGCGAGCTGATAGCCCTTGCCGGCCTCGATCGGGTCCGGTCCGGCGATCATATCGAGCAAGAGCGAAAGATCGGCGGCGGAACGCGCCATCGGCCCGATCACCGCAAGATCGCGGTCGAACGGCAACGGCGGCAACGGCGGCGACGTATGGCCGCGCGGCGGCACCAGCGCGAAGGTCGGCTTGTGGGCATAGACACCGCAATGAAACGCCGGCACCCGCAGCGAGCCGCCAATATCGGAACCGAGCGAGAGCGGACCGTAACCCGCCGCCAGCGCCGCCGCCGATCCGCCGGAGGAACCGCCCGGGGTGCGGGTGAGATCGAACGGATTGTTGGTGGTGCCGTAGATGTCGTTGTAGCTCTGCCAGTCGCCGAGCGCGAGCGGCACGTTGGTCTTGCCGAGGATGATGCCGCCTGCCGCTTTCACCCGCGATATCGACAGCGCGTCTTCCGGCGGGGTAAAATCCTTCTGCGCCGGGAAGCCCCACGTGGTGGGCAGCCCCGCGACGTTGTAGGATTCCTTCACGGTCATGGGAATGCCGAGCAGCGGCTTGCTCTCGCCACGGACGCGGGCGGCATCGGCGGCGCGGGCGGCTTCCAGGCCTCGGGTGAAATCGCGCACGCAGACCGCATTGATCCTGGCGTCGTGGCGCTCGATGCGTCCGATGACGTCCTGCGCCAGCTCCACCGCGGAGACTTTCCTGGCCTTCAGGGCTGCCGACAGTTCGACCGCGGTGGCGAAGCTCCATTGCGATTTGGCCAAGGCGTTTCTCCTGGTGTCGGCTTTTGTGTTGGATGATGCGGCGTTCCGATCGCGTCTGCAAGAGCCAGCCAACTGGGATCGGGATCAAGGCTATCTCGGCAGCATCCGCTGCATGATGCGGTCACGGTAGACCAAGATGTGGGCCAGCGCCGCCGCGACGTGAATGCCGATCACCGCCAGCAGCGTCCATTCCATCGCCTGATGCCAGCCGTCGATCGCCTTCCCGGCTGCCGCATTGTCCGCGGCCAGCATCGGCAGCGGCGTCACGAAGAAGAGCGAGATCGACCAGCCACGAAACGACGCGAACAGCCAGCCAGTGACGGTCGTGGCCAGCACCAGCGCATAGAGCAGCCAGTGCACGCCTTGCGAACTCAGTCGCTGCCAGGGGGGAAGCGAGCTTTCCGGCGCAACCGGATGCATCAGGCGCCATGCGAAGCGCATGGCAATGAGCATGAGGATGACAATTCCAAAGGAGATGTGGAATGTCATGGCCGCGCCGGGCTTCGTGTCGCGGTGAATGTCCGGCATGAACCAGCCTATCGGATATTGCACGAGCAGAAGCGCCACGACGAGCCAGTGGAACACCTTGGCGGTGGTCCCGTATTGCAAACAATCGGTCATGATTGGCCTTATGCCAGAACTGGGGCAGTTTCCGGCAGGGGTCGTGTCCGGTTTGCCGCTAGAAATCCTCTAATCATCGGCGCATGTCGATGCCTGCTGCAATCCACGGCGGCAACCCGGTCCTTACGCCGCGCCAATGAGAATGCCGACGGCAAGCACGATGGCGCCGCCGAGCACGATCTGGAAGACTGCCTGCAGAAACGGCGTGTCCATGTAGCGCGCGCGAATATAGGCGATCGCCCAGAGTTCAAAGAACACTACGACGCCAGCAATCGCGGTCGCTATCCAGAAGGCATTGGCCCATGAATCCGGAACCAGATAGGGCATGGAGTGGCCGAGACCGCCGAGCGCGGTCATGACTCCGCTGGCTGTGCCGCGCAGCCACGGCGAGCCCCGTCCGGTCAGCGAGCCGTCGTCGGAAAGCGCTTCCGCAAAGCCCATGCTGATGCCGGCGCCGATCGAGGCGGCCAATCCCACCAGGAAGGTCTGCCAGTTCTGATGCGTGGCGAACGCTGCGGCGAACAGCGGCGCGAGCGTCGATACCGACCCGTCCATCAATCCCGCGAGGCCCGGCTGCACATATTGCAGCACGAAAACGCGTCGGCGGGTCTTGTCCTCGTCGGCGCGCACGTCCGGACGGAGGATACGGTCGGTTAGCTTTGCCGCGAGTTTTTCGTGACCTTTTTCGGCTTCCGCGAGATCGCCGAGCAGCCGGCGGACCCCGACATCCTCGGCCTGTTCGGCGGCCTTGACGTAGAACCGCTCGGCCTCGAATTCCATGGTCCCGACTTCCTTGCGGATGGCATCGAGCGACAGGTTCTTGGTCAGCCAGATCGGGCGGCGGCGCAAAAATCCGCGGACATTGTCGCGCCGGATCGGTGGCAGATGCGGGCCGAAACGCGCTTCGTACAATTCCAGCAGCTTGTGGCGATGGCCTCTCTCCTCCTCGGCCATCCCCTCGAACATTTTCGCCGAATCCGGATAACGCTGTTCTAGGTCTTCGGCGAAGGTCATGTAGATGCGGCTGTCCTCTTCTTCAGAGGAGATCGCAACCGCCAGCACTTCGCGCTCGGTCAAGTCGGCAAAGTTCTTCATCTCGGATTGTCCCGGACCAAGTTTAGAATGGTTCTAAATTGGTATAATGGCTGGCTCCGATGCGGTCAATGACCAGTCTCCTGGCCCGTCATGCCCGGGCTTGTCCCGGGCATCCACGTCTTTGCGGCAACGAAGCCAGAAAGACGTGGATGGCCGGGACAAGCCCGGCCATGACGATGTTTTGCAACAAGCCAGCGCGTCAGACTCCGGGCCGGATGGAACCGTTGCGTGTCCCCACGAGTTCCTGCTGCAGAATCCGTTGACGGGGACCCTGATGGACAAGGTCAAATACCGCGTGAACGACCCGCGGCTGGCGCCGCGGCGAACCAAGCTGGAGATTCCGGGTTGGGCGGGCAAGCGCGAACCGCGCACGGATGGCTCGCGGGAACAGGTCTGGCACTGCGTTCCGTTCTCGGAGGGAGCGCAATACGGAATCGAGCTGTTCTACCCCTACGACAATGAGCTGCATGTCAGTACCAAAGACGGCAGATTGATCTTGGAGGGAGATTGGGGGCCGGCGCCCGACGGCGGATTGCAGTGGCCGCCGTTTCGAAATTTCGGCGACCAGTTTTACACCTACCAGATCCTACTCGATCTCAAGGTCGAGAAAGGCATGGCGATCCGGACCGAACCGCACCCGCGGTTCTACACCGACCGCACCGATACCGTGCCGATCGCGGTGCCGGCGCTGATACGGAACTGGTGGCCGATGATGTTCTTTACGGTCTTCAAGGCGCCGGCGGAGGGCCGCACCCATATTTTCCGGCCGAACGAACCGTTCGCGCAGATCATTGTGATCCCCGAGGAAGCTTCCTTCGAACTCGAGAAGATGGGCGAGGAGGAATCGGCCGAGCGCGAGCTGCAGGCGCGCCGCATCTATGCCAGCCGACCGACGCTTTCGGCGGGAACCGAATGGACCTCGTCAACCGACACCGTCTTCGACGGCACCTATCGGCACCTTCATCGCGCCGCGAAGGAGAAGGCCCGGCAGGACTGAGCGCAAACAAAAACAGGACCCGAAGGTCCTGTTTGCACGCCATTGATTGGGGACGGCTCAATAGCGGTATAAGTCGTGATGATGGTGGTGGTGGTGATGATGGTGGTGGTGATGGTGGCGGTAGCGGTGAGGCACCACGACGATGTGGGGCACGTACCGGCGAAAGCCGTGATGATGATGGTGGTGGTGATGGTGATGGTGATGGTATTGCGCCAACTGCACATTTTCATCGGCTGACGCGGCCGGTCCCGATTCATCCACGGCCTGCAGCACCGCAGCAGCATTTGGGATCGGATCCAGAAGGTCGGCGAACGAGTTGGCCTTCAAGATATCACTTGGTGCCGGGGTTGGCATTGGCGCGGCTTGAGCCGCGCTGAAGGCCCCAAGCGTTGCCATCGCTCCCAATAGACCAGCGATCTTCTTTTCCATACTTCTCCTCCAATGACTGTATCGCCGGGCGCATTACCCGGTAGCTTGCAACGCGGCCACGGAAAAATGGTTCCTGCAATGTGGCCTTGAGGTCAGGCCGGGCCGGCCTTGCCGGCATGCGGTTTCGCCTGCCCCAGGAACTGCAGCAGCAGCCGGCCCACCTCCGCCGGCTGTTCCTGCTGCACCCAATGGCCGGCGCCGTCGACCAGATGGCAGCCGATCATCCGCGTGCAGGCAGTCGTCCGCATCGCCTCAAACACGCCGGGGCGCTGATAGGTTCCCCAGTCCTGCTTGCCCGAGATGAAACAGGAGGGCACGTCAATGCGGCGGCCCGTAAAGGTTTCGAGCTCCGGAGTGAACGCAGCGGAAGTGCCGCAGCGGTACCATTGCAGGCCGCCCTGGAATCCGGTGCGGGCATATTCGCTGCTGTAAAAGCCGAGTTCGCGTTCGGGCAGCCATCGATTGCCAGCGATGGCCACAGCGGACGGCATTTCCGCCGCGACCGTCTCGGCCATGTTCTTCGCCAGATCCATCACATAATAGGTCGGCAGTTTTGCCAATTCGTCCGCGGACCATGATTTCAGCGGATAGGGCTTGTTGTCCTTCCAGTCCGCGCTCTTGTGATGATAATAGGCGCGCAGGAAATCATGTACGCCCTGTGGCGCATGTTGCATGTCGCCATTGGCCTCGCGCGTCGAATAGTACCAATGATAGTGCTTGCGCGGTCGCGGCAGGGCAGCGAGATCGCCGTGCACGGGGTC
>JBDTKD010000201.1:0-5110 GCA_039935515.1 Bradyrhizobium sp. | reverse complement strand
GCGTCGACCCGCGGCTGGTACCCCTTGATCCGCCGGTCGTTGGCGGAGCCGAAAAACTTACGGGCGAGCGCGCCGATCATACCAAATTCCTGTCTCTACGGGTCTGCGTCGCAGCCGTGACGTGTTCCACCAAGTGGCCTATCAACTCATCGTGACGCATCGCGGCACCGGCCCGATCCGGCAGCTCCGCCAAATGAGTGGGAATTCAGCAAATCAAGGTTCATCGGCCAAAAGCGCAGCCAGACCAGCGCTATCGCCATTGACCCGGTTTTCGCAGAGATATGGCCGGGTCCGGGCCTTGTCAACGGCGCGAAGCTGTCAAGGAATTCATCATTTTGACAGACTTTTCGCGTTGCCAAGGCGATCCGATTGGGCGAGTGTCCCGCCGCCCCAAAACAGCCCCATAAGGATTTTCCATGACCACCTCGTTCCCGGAAACGAAAACCGGCCTGCGCCTTGGCCTCGCCTGCGCCGCTATGGTGGGCTGTCTGGCGATGGCTTTGCTGTCCGGCCTGCCGGCGCGCGCCGACGACGCCAACCCGGTGCTCGCCAAGGTGAACGGCTCGGAAATCCGCCAAAGCGACATGGCGATCGCCGAGGAGGAACTGGGGCCGAGCCTGGAGAAGATGGACCCCGCGACCAAAAAGGAAAATCTGCTGGCGTTCCTGATCGACATGAAGATCGTCGCCAAGGCGGCCGAGGACAAGAAGGTCGAAGACAGCGACGAGTTCAAGAAGCGTCTGGCATTCGCCCGCAACCGGCTGTTGATGGACAGCCTGCTGGCGAACGAGGGCAAGGCGGCAACGACCGACGAGGCCATGAAGAAGGTCTATGACGACGCCGCCAAGCAGATCACCGGCGAACAGGAGGTTCACGCCCGCCACATCCTGGTCGCGACCGAGGACGAGGCCAAGGCGATCGAGGAGGAGCTCAAGAAGGGCGCCGATTTTGCCGAGCTCGCCAAGAAGAAATCCAAGGATCCCGGCGCATCCGACGGCGGCGACCTCGGCTTCTTCACCAAGGATCAAATGGTCCCGGAATTCTCCGCCGTCGCCTTCTCGCTCGAGCCCGGCAAGATCTCCGATCCCGTGAAGTCGCAGTTCGGCTGGCACATCATCAAGGTCGAGGAAAAGCGCAACCGCAAGCCGCCCGACTTCGACCAGGTCAAGGGCCAGATCGAAAGCTATGTGACACGCAAGGCGCAGGCGGACTACGTGGCGAAGCTGCGTGAAACCGCCAAGATCGAGCGCTTGGACCAGCCGGCCGATGCCGCACCCAAGCCCGACGCGGCGACCGATGCCAAGATGGCCCCGGCCAAGAAGTAAATCGACTTCGCCATCGGACTTCGCTAATTTGACGTCACGCCCCGGGCTCCGTCCCGGGCATCCACGTCTTGAGCGCAGCTCGACAGGCCTGACGACGTGGGTGGCCGGAATCATCCGGTCATGCGGTTGAAACTTGGTCGATCCCAGGGCGCCCCCATGTCCACTGCCGTCTCTCCTCTCGCCCCAACCGACGTACCGGGCATGCCGGCGATCTCGGGCGTGAAGCTCGCGACGGCCGCCGCCGGCATCCGCTACAGCGACCGCCCCGATGTGCTGCTCGCGGTGATGGACAAGGGTACGGCGGTTGCCGGCGTCTTCACCCGATCGAAATGCCCGTCCGCCCCGGTGGAATGGTGCCGCGCCAAACTGGGCCGCGGTCGGGCCCGCGCGCTGGTGGTGAATTCCGGCAATGCCAATGCGTTCACCGGCAGGACCGGACGACAGGCAACGGCGCTGACCGCCGATATCGCCGCCAAGGCCGTCGGATGCAGCGTCAGCGAGGTGTTTCTGGCCTCCACCGGCGTAATTGGCGAGCCGCTCGACGCCACCAAGTTCAACGGCGTGTTGGGCGCGCTGGCGCAACAGGCCACGCCGGGCGAATGGATGGACGCCGCCAGGGCCATCATGACCACCGACACCTTCGCCAAGGTCGCGACTTCGACCGTGAAGCTCGGCCGGGCCACGGTTACCATCAACGGCATCGCCAAGGGTGCCGGGATGATCGCGCCCGACATGGCGACCATGCTGGCCTTCGTGTTCACCGACGCGCCGATCGCGGCGGGTGCGCTGCAATCGCTGCTCAAGAACGGCGTCGAAGACACCTTCAATGCCGTCACCATCGACGGCGACACCTCGACATCGGATACGCTGCTGGCGTTCGCCACCGGAGCTGCGGCCGAGAACGGCGCGCCGAAAATCAGCCGCGCCAGCGACCCCCGCCTGAAGGCCTTCGCCGCCGCCTTCCGTTCCGTGCTCGCCAATCTCGCCGAACAGGTCGCCCGTGACGGCGAAGGCGCGCGCAAGCTGGTCGAGATCATTGTCGAGGGCGCGACGACCAAGGCGTCGGCACGCAAGATCGCGATGTCGGTGGCGAATTCGCTGCTGGTGAAGACCGCGATCGGCGGCGAAGACGCCAATTGGGGCCGCGTGGTGATGGCGGTCGGCAAGGCCGGCGAACCCGCCAACCGCGACAAGCTTTCGATCGCGTTCAACGGCATCCGCGTCGCCAGCCGCGGCGCGCGTGATCCGTCCTATGACGAGGCGCAGGTCTCGAGCGCGATGAAGAATCCGAAAATCCAGATCAGGATTGCGCTCGGACTCGGCAAGGGCCGCGACCGCGTGCTGACCTGCGACCTCACCAAGGAATATGTCGCGATCAACGGCGACTACCGCTCGTGAGCGAGCCCGCGGTTGCTGGCAGGCGGTTTGGCCGCTGATGAAAATAAATGCCTGACATCAAGCTCACCCTTGTCGTCGCCTGTGCGCTGATCGACCCCGACAAGCGCGTGCTGATCGCGCAGCGGCCGGAAGGCAAGACGCTGGCGGGGTTGTGGGAATTTCCCGGCGGCAAACTCGAACCCGGCGAGCGGCCGGAACAGACGCTGATCCGCGAACTGCGGGAGGAAATCGGCATCACCGTCAGCGAGCCCTGCCTCGCGCCATTGACCTTCGCCAGCCACGACTACGAGAGTTTCCATCTGCTGATGCCGCTTTACATCTGCCGGCGCTGGGAGGGAAACGCGGTCGCGCGCGAGGGACAGAAGCTCGCCTGGGTCCGCGCCAACAAGCTGCGCGACTATCCGATGCCGCCGGCCGACACACCGCTGATCCCGCATCTGATCGATCTGTTGATGTGACGGCGCGCGACGAATGATCACTAACTAACGCGTTTTCCGGTTCACTTGAATCATTGTCGCTTCTCCTGTGGCCTCGTGGTTCGAGACGCCGCGGCGCGGCTCCTCACCATGAGGGTCTGATATGAGTCCTCATCCTGAGGAGCATCGCAAAGCGATGCGTTTCGAAGGATGAAGCCATTGCGGTCGAAATTGCTCTAGCCCTTCGGGCGTCTCACCGCATCCGCCAGGCTGGCTTTGGCCGAACCCGGCTGGAGCGGCTGTTGCTGGCTGTGATGCGGCGCCCAGCCGGACAGCCAGATCAGGTCGAACGTGGCGCGGATGCGGCCATCGGGATCGGCGAAGCGTTCGTGGTAGATCTGCGCCATCCGCAGCAGTGTCGCCCGGCGGCTCGGAGTTTTGCGCCGCTCGAACAGAATATTGGTCGCGCCCATCCGCCGCAGATCCTGCATCAAAGCGAAGGCATTGTCGTAGCGCACTACCAGCGAATCGACATCAATGACCGGCAGCGCGAAGCCGGCGCGCTGCAGCAGGGAGCCGATGTCGCGCAAATCGGCGAACGGCGCAACGCGCGGCGAGACCCCGGCTTCGCATTCGGCCTCGGCTGCGGCGAAGGATTGCCTGAGCTCGGTCAGGGTGTCGCCGCCGATCATCGCCGCCAGCAACAGACCATCGGGCTTTAGCGCCCGGCGGACCTGCGAGAGCACGCCGGGCAGATCGTTGACGAACTGGAACGCCAGTGCGGAGAGCGCGAGGTCGAGCGATTCCGGCGCGAACGGCAGAACCTCCTGCGGCGAGTCGGGCAGATCGAGATGGCTAAAGGATTTGAAGCGGCCGCGCGCCAGTTTTTGCAGGCCGCCGCCCGGGGTCCAGATGTCGGCGGCCTCGGCAAAATCGCGCGTCACCGCGCGCAACCTGTCTGCCATGTCCTCGCTGACGCGATCGAGCAGGAAGGTGGCCGGCCCGCCGCGCAATGCGCGGCGTTGCCGGACGCGCAGCAGCGTCCGGTCGAACAGCATGGGCGTGGCGGTCGGAGACGAGGCCATGCCCGTTGGTACGCCGGTCGCCCTCATTCTGGCAATCCGGTCATCTTGAGCGTCGTGCCAGCGGCGGTTAACCTCCGCGGATGGACGCCGACGCATCGCCATCCCGTTCCATCCCCGGCCACATGCGCGTCGCGCTCGCTGCCTGCCGCAGCGCGTGGCGGCGCGCGGCAAAACTCGCGCTCGATGTCGCGCTGCCGACGCTGTGCGTGGCCTGTCGCGCGCCGGTCGACGGCGAAGGCGTTTGCGCGGAATGCTGGGCCCGGCTGTCGTTCATCGCCGCGCCATTTTGCCCACGTCTCGGCATTCCCTTTGTCTACGATCCGGGCCCCGGCCTGCTTTCGATGGAGGCGATCGCCGACCCGCCGGCCTATGCACGCGCCCGCGCCGCGGTCCGCTATGACGACGTCGCCCGCACGCTGGTGCATGCGCTGAAATACCAGGATCGCACCGATCTCGCGCCGGCCATGGGCCGCTGGATGGCGCGCGCCGGCCGTGAGTTGCTCGGCGAGGCCGACCTGCTGGTTCCGGTACCGCTGCACTGGCGGCGGGGCTGGAGCCGCCGATTCAATCAATCCGGCGCTCTGGCCCGCGTGATCGAGCGCCAAACCGGGGTGAAAATGGCCTCGGAATCGCTCCGGCGGGTGCGGCCGACCGAGCAGCAGGTCGGCCTGTCGCGGACGCAGCGCGCCAGCAATGTGCAGGGCGCGTTCAGGGTCGCCCCCGATCGCAAGGCCGACATTGCCGGCCGCCGCGTGGTGTTGATCGACGATGTGCTGACCTCCGGCGCCACGGTCGACGCCTGTGCACGGGCGCTGCTGCGCGCCAGGGCGGCGCAAGTCGACGTGCTGGTATTTGCCCGGGTTGTCGGCCCCCACAAAGCTCCCAT
>JBDTKD010000200.1:0-4532 GCA_039935515.1 Bradyrhizobium sp. | reverse complement strand
CGCCAGGAAGAACGCTATCTGCCAGAAGCGCCCGATCTCCAGATACGGCAATCCCTGATTGCCGAACCAGAACCAAAGGGCGTTGATGACCCCCATGATCCCGAGATAGTTGCCGATTAATGCGCCGGCGACGACCACGAGAGAGACCCAAAACAGGATATCGACCAACAGGGCCTGGTGCTTTGCTTCATATCCACTGACCGCCGGGGCGATGAACAGTCCCGAGCCGATCCAGGCGAATGCGATCCAGATCAGCGGCGCCTGAGTATGCACGCTGCGCAGGAAATTAAATGGCAGAAACTCCCCGACCGGCACTCCGTAGAAGCTGGCGCGGTCGGTGTAGTAATGCCCCATGATCGTTCCGGCACCGATCTGCACTAACAGCATGGCCGCCACGAACACGAAATACTTGCCGGTCTTGCGTTGGCTTGGCGTCAGAGCCTGAAAGCCGCTCAACACGGGATCCATCGGCGAGACATCCGGATTCGAGAGAAAGATTTTGTAGATGGCCAGCACGGCGCCAAACCCGAAGAACACGAAGCAAAAACTCACCCATGTCCATATGAAGGTCGAAGTGGTGGGTGAGTTGCCGACAATCGGCTCGTAGGGCCAGTTTTGCGTCCAGGAGACGGTGCTATTCGGCCGATAGGCAACAGTGGTAAGGGCCGAATAGATCAGGAAATCCGCGGTATGCCCGGCGCTGACCGCGTCAAGGCTGCGCGCTTTGCTATAGCCCTCGGAGGGGTCGCTTTGGAGTAGTTTCGTCGCGATCGCCTCGCGGACGCTGGCAATGGCGTCCGCCAAAGCGGTGGAGACAGTGACTTCATCTTGGGTCAGATCCACGCCGTGCAACTCCGCCTGCATATGCGAACGGATCGCGGCTTGCTTATCCGCATCGAGGGACGCAAAGAGGGTGCCGGCGGCTTTCTGCGCCAGGTTGTCCTGGACAGCGATGGCCAGAGCCACGAGCGTGTCGGCGGTATAATCCGGTCCGAAGTACGATCCCATGCCGTAGAGGCTGCCGTAGTCAATCAGGTCGGCCTTTTGGAAATCGGCCTTGCCGGCGACGATGTTGTCGCCGGACATGACAAGCCCGCCACCAATCGCCACAAATTGGTCTGGCAGCGGGGGGGCATCATGGTATTGCTGCCGTGTTGCCAGTGCGATGATGATGAAACAGGCGATTGCGGTTGCAAGCAGCACCCACTTCAACACGCGATTGACCGGATCGTAGTTCATCGCCTCGTGCGTTTCCGGATGCAATATCGTCCGGACGCCGACGTGATGATGACCTTGGAGTTCGTCTTCGCCGATTTCGTCCATCACCACTGGTTCCATTGTATCCGAGTCCAACGACAAAAGAGCTTCAAGACCGCTCAGCCGGCCCGCGCAGGAGAGTTGGCCTCGGAAAAAACGCCCGTATCGCAGCCGACCAGGAGGTCGCTTACGGCCGTGATGCCTCGTTCTTTTCGGGTGATGCTAGGCTGGAATGGTCCGCGCCGTTAGGCTCGGAAACTACTCAAAAACAGGGATTCGTTGCCCACAAATGGGCGAATTGTCAGCAAGCGATTGACGATGCCCGATGGCAGCACGCTTGATGTGGCCATTCCCGCCGGCGTGATCGAAGGTCAGGTTCACCAAAGCATCTGGCGCTGTGGGCTCGTCATTTACCAAGGTGCGGCGATACGCGGGCCGCTTGTAAAAAGTCGAGGCTGTCGATTCGCCGAGATCGTCGTTCCACTAAAGAGTTGTGCTATTTCTTTCCGGAATCGATGTTTTGCCAGGCCACCGCGAGTTTATCTGACGCTCGCTTGAACGATGTCTTTGCGCTCTCCCAATCTTCTGATCCTACGGTCTCCAGCCGGGCCAAGGCGCCCTTGGTCTCGGTCCAGGCTTCGTTCAGCTCCGTGGAGGCTTTAGTCTGCGCGTCCGTAGCCCTGACCTGCGTCCGCTCGCCAAAATCGTGCAGCTTTTTGTTCCAGATCAGCATCTCGCCGTGGGCCTTTTGCATATATGTTTCTCTCTCCGCCGGATTGGAGATAGCAGCCAATCGGATCGAATCGCTTTGGCCAGGATTACGTAGCGTCTGGCCCGCTGCGGGCAGCGCGCCCGCGAACACGAGCGGCCCAACGACAGTTACAGCGATGAACAGCTTCATGGCAATTGTATCGTGATCTGGTTGATGAATGCCTGAGAGAACGACTTAGCCAACCGGAGCGACGGCGAGCGTCGCGGTCTTTGCGCCGACATGCACGTCGAGTCGCGTCGGATTGACCGTGCCCAGAATCACCCTTGCGCGATCGATTTCCGCTGCGGGTCCACGAGACATGACCAGAAAACTATCGGTCTTCACGGCAGTTTCGTACTGGAGCACGCTGTCCTTGGGCACACCGAGACTATAGAGGGCTGCACCGAGCGCACTCATCCCACCAAGCATGACCGCGCTCTCGATGCCCGAAATGATCATCGACGCGAGGTACCCAAGCACGACGACATGACCGACAACGGGAATGGTCATGAACAACCCACCAAAAAACAGGCCCCAGAAGCCGCCCCAGAACGCGCCTCGCGCGCCCCAGAACTTAACCCGATCTCCGGTATTGTAGAAGCCGATGACTTTTTCGTCGGTGTGATAGCCCTTGCCGACAACGCTTAGATTCTTCATGTCGAAGCCGGCTGCGCTCAGCTTCTTGATGGCCGTTTCGGCTGCCGGATGATCAGCAAAAACCGCGATGACTGTATCGATCTTGTTCATCACAAATTCCTCGAATGAGCCTGGCCGCAGAGTGGGTATTTTAGGAGCAGTGAACTGAGCGTCGACAATAAGTCGACACGGGTTGACGAAGATAGCTTCGGAAACTACCTAATCGTGTCTCAGACGCATGGAATTGGCGTCGGATTGGCCTTGTTAAACCTGGCAGGCCTGCTTCATAAACAAGCCTGCTCACAAAGCGCGCTATCTCTCTACGGTCACTTGAGCGTCTTGGTTCCTGTCACTGTTACAATTGTTTCAGTATTTGCATCGTCGCGGATTTCGTCTTTAGGCGGATCACAAGACGCTCACGTCGCCAGACCTCGACATCGTTGCCGTTGATCGACCGGTCCGCCAGCGCAATGGCAGATTGGTCGTCGGCACACGCCAGAATTTCGGTCCCCAGACGCGGTTGTCGTCGTCAACGTGATACGCGCGGTAGTGGGGCATGAGTTATTTCCGTTGACACCGAATACAAAGGCAAAGAGCCGTAGAGGGGCTTGGGTCACTAAGGCTCTTCTATAATAACGAGCACCAGACTTTGGGGCTGGGGTGTCCGGTTAGATGATCTTACTTTGGCGAGCGCAGCTCGCTTTGAAGCCAACCCTTCACGATGTCGGATCGCGTAGGATCGGCAAGCTCGGCAATGGTCTTGAGAAAGACCGGCCATTGAATATCAGGTTCGCTTGGAGAGGTAGGTCCATCAGCATGAGCCCCTTCCGGCTCGATCAAACGCGGAAACGAAATCATTGCGCTCACCCGTGATGCAGGCGGGAGTACAAAACTCTCAGTCGCCGTTAGATGCCTTTTGAGCGGCGGCGATGAAGGATGTTAACAAAGCATTAATTTCGGCGTTGGTCCGTTTTGCTCACACACGCGAATAAAGTGCATCGGTTTTTGTTAGCGTTGGTTATGCTGTGCGTCGGGATGCCAAGGGCGGCCGCCTAGTTGGCTGTGATTATCTGGACTTGGCCGCACCCTGTGCATTTTAAGATGTGACGGCCAACCAGCCGATACTCGGAGCCATATTGGCGCGATGCATCTGCGACCGACATGTCGCATATTGCCGAGGCTCAGACGCGTTGCGTAGCCGGGCGCCAATCGATCTGCCTCCGCTGTGCCGCTGATCGAAGCGACCTACGGTTCTCCGCGAATGCAGACATTTTCGGAACTTCCCAAATACCGCATGCTCGAGCACCGCATGCGGCCGAACATCGCTCATGCTTTTGAGCGGGACGAACTGTTCCTTGACGACAACGCGCAGCAGAACCTGGACACCTTGAGTGATTTTCTCTCCGGCGCGGCCCGCCAGGTCATTTGTACAGGTGTCGACCTTGATGCCAGGAATAATGCCGGCTGAGTTAAGTACCTTGATAAAGCGCGTACTGTCCTTCGTTTGCTGCCGGATCGTCTCGTCAAAAAGAAGGGCGCCGCTGATGCTGTCGCCAAGATCAGTGGTGGTGATGATCAACGCGCGATAGGCGCACCGTGCTTCCTCGGTCTGTGGAATTCCCGCATCGACGAACCGCTTGTTGCAGGTGCCGTTACTCTCGTCCATCGCAAGCAGCCTCTCGCCGCCTCCCACCAGCCGGCATGCGGTGTCGATAAGCTCCGGCGCGGTCATGGGACGCGCTCCACTTCCAGTCCTGGATTTCCGGCATATCCTCGCCGTGCTGGTCGATGTAGAGCTTGTGCTCGACGAGCTTGTTGCGAACCATCTGCTTCAGATAGGCGCCCTTGCTGCCGAGATGCGGCAAGCGGTCGACGACGTCCTGCACGA
>JBDTKD010000199.1:0-3955 GCA_039935515.1 Bradyrhizobium sp. | reverse complement strand
GCCTGCGCAAACCCAATGAAGATGCTGTATCCGTGCTTTCGAGGCGGAACGGCAGGCTGAGGGAAGAGCCATGAACATTGAAAAATACACCGAGCGGGCGCGCGGTTTTATCCAGTCGGCGCAATCGCTCGCGATGCGCGACGGCCACCAGCAGTTTTCGCCGCTGCATATGCTCAACGTGCTGCTGGACGACAGCGAGGGCCTCGCCGGCGGTCTGATCGACCGTGCCGGCGGCAATTCGCGCGCGATCCTGAAGGCGACCGAGGACGCGCTCAACAAACTCCCGAAGGTTTCCGGAAGCGGAGCCGGCCAGGTCTATCTCGCGCCGGATCTGGCGCGGGCGTTCGACGCGGCGGAAAAAGCCGCCGACAAGGCCGGCGACAGCTTTGTCACGGTCGAACGGCTGCTGCTCGGGCTGACGCTGGAGAAAGACAGCGACGCCGGCCGCATCCTGAGCAAGGGCGGCGTCACGCCGCAGAACCTGAATGCCGCGATCGAGGCCCTGCGCAAGGGCCGTACCGCGGACAGCGCCACGGCCGAGAACGCCTATGACGCGCTGAAGAAATATGCCCGCGACCTGACCCAGGCGGCGCGAGATGGCAAGCTCGACCCGGTGATCGGACGTGACGAGGAAATCCGCCGCACCATTCAAGTGCTGTCCCGCCGCACCAAGAACAACCCGGTGCTGATCGGCGAACCCGGCGTCGGCAAGACCGCGATCGTCGAGGGTCTGGCGCTGCGGATTCTCAATGGCGACGTGCCGGAGAGCCTGAAGGACAAGAAGCTGCTGTCGCTCGATATCGGCGCGTTGATTGCGGGTGCAAAGTACCGCGGCGAATTCGAGGAGCGGCTGAAGGCCGTGCTGCAGGAAGTCACCTCGGCCGAAGGCAGCATCATCCTGTTCATCGACGAGATGCATACCCTGATCGGCGCCGGCAAGGCGGACGGCGCGATGGATGCGTCCAACCTGCTCAAGCCGGCGCTGGCGCGGGGCGAACTGCATTGCATCGGCGCCACCACGCTCGACGAGTACCGCAAGCATGTCGAGAAGGATGCGGCTCTGGCGCGGCGGTTCCAGCCGATCTTCGTCTCGGAGCCGACGGTCGAGGATACGATCTCGATCCTGCGCGGCCTGAAGGACAAGTACGAGCAGCACCATGGCGTGCGGATCACCGATTCGGCGCTGGTGGCGGCGGCCACGCTGTCGAACCGCTACATCACCGACCGATTCCTGCCCGACAAGGCGATCGACCTGATGGACGAGGCCGCGGCGCGGCTGAAGATGCAGGTCGATTCCAAGCCGGAAGAACTCGATTCGATGGACCGGGAAGTCATCCGGCTCAAGATCGAGCAGGAAGCCCTCAAGAAGGAAAACGACGCCGGCTCGAAGAGCCGGCTGCAGACGCTGGAGAAGGAACTCGCCGAACTCGAGGAGAAGTCGGCGGCGCTGACGGCGCGCTGGAGTGCCGAGAAGAACAAGCTCTCCAACGCGCAGAAACTGAAGAGCGAACTCGACGGCTTGCGCATTGAACTCGCCAACGCCCAGCGCCGCGGCGAATATCAGCGCGCGGGCGAACTGGCCTATGGCCGGATTCCCGAGCTTGAGAAGCGGCTCGCCGACATCGAGGCCAGGGAAAACGCCGGCGAGATGATGGAGGAAGCCGTCACCGCCAACCACATCGCTCAGGTGGTGTCGCGCTGGACCGGCGTGCCTGTCGACAAGATGCTCGAGGGCGAGAAGGACAAGCTGCTGAGGATGGAAGACAGTCTCGGCGAGCGCGTGGTCGGGCAGGCGGAGGCGGTGCATGCGGTTGCGACCGCCGTTCGCCGCTCCCGCGCCGGCTTGCAGGATCCCAACCGCCCGATGGGTTCGTTCATGTTCTTAGGGCCGACCGGCGTCGGCAAGACCGAACTGACGAAAGCGCTCGCCGAATATCTGTTCAACGACGACACCGCGATGGTGCGTCTCGACATGTCCGAATACATGGAGAAGCACTCGGTCTCGCGGCTGATCGGCGCGCCTCCGGGCTATGTCGGCTACGACGAGGGCGGCGCGCTGACCGAAGCGGTGCGGCGGCGGCCCTATCAGGTCGTGCTGTTCGACGAGATCGAGAAGGCGCATCCCGACGTCTTCAACGTGCTGCTGCAAGTGCTGGACGACGGCCGACTGACCGATGGTCAGGGCCGCACGGTGGACTTCCGCAATACGCTGATCATCATGACGTCCAATCTCGGCTCGGAATTCCTCGTCAACCAGCCGGAAGGCGAAGACACTTCGGCGGTGCGCGAACAGGTCATGGGTACGGTGCGCGCGCATTTCCGCCCCGAATTCCTCAACCGCGTCGACGAGATCATCCTGTTCCATCGCCTGCAGAAGAGCGAGATGGGCCGGATCGTCGAAATCCAGTTCGCGCGGCTGCAAAAGCTGCTGGAGGAGCGCAAGATCGTGCTTACGCTCGACGCGGCGGCGCGCGACTGGCTGGCGGCCAAGGGCTGGGATCCGGCCTCTGGCGCGCGGCCGCTGAAACGGGTGATCCAGCGCAACCTGCAGGATCCGCTGGCCGAGCTGATTCTGGCCGGCGAAGTGCGGGACGGCGATCAGGTCGCCATTTCGGCACAAGGCAACGTGCTCACCTTCAACGGCAACGCGCCGCAAACCGCGGAGATTGCGCAGTTCGAGACGCCGAAGCCGAAGCGGAAGCTGCACTGATACTGTCATTCCGGGGCGGCTATCCAGGGCGAGAAAAACAGAACCGCGCCGAGGACCAGGTTCGCGACGTCGCACAATCGCGCATTGGTCCAATTCTCCATGACACCCTCCATTGAAGGTCTTCCTACGCCAATCATCCCGCGGTTCTGTTGAGCTGGACAAGATTTAATGAAACTTGCTGTGACCACAGCCGTTTTTCTTTCTCTACGGCTATAGCTGGTTAGTTCAATGGCAGGTTGGCGCCAGCCCGTTGCCGCGCCCCGCGGCGCGGCGCCTCGGCCCTTCAAACCGGCAAGCGCGCTGCGCCACCGATCCCCAGGAAAGGTAGCAATCATGACCAGAGAACTTGCCAACCATAATCGTCCAACGTTCGAACAGCTTCATCCCACCGTCATCAAGGTGGCCGCCGGCCTCGTTGCCTGGTTCGTGCTGATGGCATGGGTCTTTTTCGACCGGCAGAGCGTCGTCGGGCTTCCGCTGGCCTTCGTCACCGTGTTGCTTCTGGTGGTCGGCCTGCTTTTCGGCGCGTTGTCTCTGGTCTGGTACAGACACCGGCCGGCCCACAGCAGGCACCCGACCAAGATCCCGTTCCGGGATTGGAGCATTGGCAATTTTGCGGTCTGGGACGGCAAGCTTCAAGGCGGCCAGGCGGCGATCCAGATATTGCTGCCGGCTGCGGCCGCCGCATTTGGCCTCACGGCACTGGGAATTGTATTCCTGATCTGCGCCAGCGCGGCTAGCTAAAGCGTTTGGTTCACTCGAATCATGGTCGCTTCTTCCGAGGCCTCATGGTTCGAGACGCGCGAAGACGCGCTCCTCACCATGAGGGTCTGAGACCTCATCCTGAGGAGCATCGCAAAGCGATGCGTCTCGAAGGATGCAGTCAAGCTCATCGTTGCGTCACTCAGGGAGCCCCGCCAGCCGCAATCCTTCCCGCACTCTTTCCATCTTGCCGTTGAATGCGGCGGTTCCGATCGTTGGCCCAAAGCTTTTCAAAGTTGTATTCGGCCACAGCTGGAGGTAGTGACCCAACGCCTCGTGGGCCTCCTGCTCCCGGCCAACCAAAGCATAGGCCGAGGCCAGATAAGCCGCAGGGTGTCCCGCATTCGGCGCCTCAAGCGCCGCGCGCGACAACCACTCGATCGCTTTCTGATCCTGTTCCCCCATGAGATAGATCAAACCTATTCCCTGCTGCCAGCTCCAGCGCAACTGCGAATCCGGCGCCAGTCGATCGGCTTCGAGAAA
>JBDTKD010000198.1:0-10757 GCA_039935515.1 Bradyrhizobium sp. | reverse complement strand
GCATCGATAGCCAGCGGCACTCGATCTGAGATTCTAAGGCCTAAGGATTTAATTCAAATGCGTCGATGAAATTCAAGGTAAACGAATTTGCTTTCGGGGCTGACGGTTAATCGGCCGTATTTCGATCGCCATCGGTTTCTGCGATCGCATCAACCCCTGCGTAATCGTCATTAGCGTTAAGAACAGAATGAGGACTTGCATCAAACGAGATTCACTGTCTTTCAAATGTTGCCGCAGCTAGTGTGCGGCGGCAACCGGCCTTGTCCGCCGGAACGACGACAGAATGGAAAGTTGCGATGCAAACCCTCGACATCGACGTTCAGAGCCGGACCGTTGCGCTGGTCAAGGCAATCCTTGAGCAGAATTCGATTGTGGTGGCGTTCGATCCGGATACGCGCCTCGCGGAAATCGGACTGACGTCGATGGACATGGTCAATCTGATGCTCGGGGTCGAAGCCGAATTTGACTTTACGATCCCGCAATCCGAAATCACGCCCGAGAATTTCAAGTCGATCGGAACGCTGCAGCAGATGATCGTCCGCCGGCTGCAGGCTGACAAGGCCGCCTGATCGAGCGCGTCAAGCTGTTTGCCTATTGATACGTCGCCACGATATCCGACACCGCCCGCTCGAGCTGTTGGGCGGTGGCGCACTGCCGCACCACGGTGCAGAACGTCGCATAGCGCGGCATTTCGGAATCGCCCCAGCCCCAGGCCACGCGGCCCTCGGGGTTGAGCCACACCAGCCGCTTCGACCGCTGCGCGATCCGGCGCAGGATATCGGCGCGGGGGTCGAGGTTGTTTGATCTCGCATCGCCGAGCACGATCACGGTGGTCTGTTGCGTCACCACACTCATCCATTGCTTTTCGAAATCGGCGAGCGAATTGCCGTAGTCGGACGAGCCGAACCCGACCTTGGACATGATGTCCTGCATGGCAGCTTCCGGCGTTCTGGATTCGAGGACATCGCTGACCTCGATCAGGTGTCCGGAAAAGGCGAACGAGCGGACGTCGGACACGACCTCGTGCAGGCTGTGGATCAACAGCAGGAAGAAATCGGAGACCCGCGCCACCGAGCCGCTGACGTCGCAAAGCGCGACGATCTTCGGCCGGTCACGCCGCCTTCGTTTCCACGCCGTGAGGAACGGCACGCCGCCCCATGCGGCATTGCGGCGGATGGTTCGCCGCACGTCGAGATGGCCGCGGCGCTGCCGCTTGCGCGGCTTGCTGTAGCGCTCGCGCAGCCGGCGCGCGATCTGGCGGATCAAGAAGCGCATCTGCTCGACCTGGCGCGGCTCGATCCGCGACAGCGGCGCGTTGCGCAGGATCTCGTGGCGCAGGTTTTCGGCTTCCTCGCGCCCGTAGAGCAGGAGCGCCTGCGAAACCGTGTCACGCACGTTTTCGCGCAACGCTTCCAGTGCGGCGGTCAGCCGTTCCGCCAGCGCCGGATTGGTTGCGGACAGTTCGTCGAGATCGTCGCGAAGGCGCGCAATCCCCATCTGGTCGAGAATGCGGCCTGAAAAGATTCCGCGCTGGGTGAAGTACCGGATATCGGACAGCGCGGCGGCATTCGAGGCGTTGGCGATCGTCGCAGCCATTTCCGACCGGTCCTGCGACAGCAGCATCTTGGCCAGCGGGCCGATCGCACCGGTCGATTGGCCGCCGGCGGTCTCGGCCGGCTGAGCCGGTGTCGCCTCGTTCGCCTCGCTGGTGGCGTCCTCGGATGCGGCCTGCCGCGGCTCCGGATAATCGAAAAACAGATCGAAGCAGTCGCCAAGCGCCTTCTTCTCGTCCTCGGTCTTGGCGAGCGTCAGCAGGAAGGTGTCGCGCAGGATGGCGCGGTCGGAAAAACCGACATCGGCGACGGCGCGCATGGCATCGATGCTTTCGGCCGGCGAGACCCGGACTCCCGCTCCCCGCGCCGCGCGAAAGAAGCGATGGAGGTTCTCGCGCATCGGGTTCAGCCGAAAACGTTGTGGCGCGAAGCCTTGGCGACGAAGGTGGTGACCTGCGGCAGCGTCGCCTCGATATCGGCCTCGTATTTCAACAGCACGTTGAGGGTATCCCTGACCATTTCGTGGCCAAGCTCCGATGCCTGCAGCAGCACCAGCACGCGCGCCCAGTCGATGGTTTCGCTCACCGACGGCAGCTTCTTGAGATCGAGGGTGCGGACCTCGTGGATGAATCCGACCATCTGCTTGCGCAGCGATTGCGAAATTCCGGGCACCCGGCTTTCGACGATGCGCTCCTCCAGCTTCTGTTCGGGGAAGCCGATGTGAAGGTGCAGGCAGCGCCGCTTCAGCGCATCGCCGAGATCGCGCTCGCCGTTCGAGGTCAGGATCACCGTCGGCGGCACGGCGGCGGCGACCGTCCCCAGTTCGGGAATGCTGACCTGGAAATCACTGAGGATTTCGAGCAGCAGCGATTCGAATTCGGCGTCAGACTTGTCGACTTCGTCGATCAGCAGGACGCAGCCGGCCGGCTGCTCCAGCGCCTGCAACAACGGCCGCGGCTCGACGAATTCCTTGGAGAAGAAGACGTCGCCGAAATCGTGCAATTGGGCCAGCGCCGCATCGAGCGTCTCGGCGCCGCCGAGCACTTCGCCGAGTTTGTCCTTCAGGATCTGCGTATATAGAAGCTGCTTGGCGTATTTCCATTCGTAGAGCGCCCTGGCCTCGTCGAGCCCTTCATAGCATTGCAGGCGGATCATCTTCAGCCCGCGCCAGGCGGCGATCGCCTTGGCCAGCTCGGTCTTGCCGACGCCGGCCGGACCCTCGACCAGGATCGGTTTCTCGATCTGCTGCGCGAGATAGACCGCGGTGGCGATCTGCCGGCTCGCGATATAGCCCTGCGCGGCAAGGCCGCTTTCGACCGCCTCGATCGAGGCCGAAGGCCGATGTTCCGCCACCCGATTCAACTCCGATTTTTGCAAAACCGGGAGAGTTCTGCCTGTGTTCCGGGCAAAGGACAAGCCTCGTTTGCTGCTCGGAAGACTTCTGCTGCTCGGAAGACTTCGTCTTGGCAGCCCTGGCCGTCCCTTGGCGGCCGGCTGGATCGGGGTTATTGCTGCCGCGATGAAAATCTCGCCCGCAATGATCGCGGCTGTCGTGTTGCTGCTGGCCGGTCCCGCCGATGCGATCGTCGGCGGCGCCGCGCCCGCCGCCGAGGGCATCGGCCGCTCCGTCGTCACCATCGTCGGCTCGCGTGGCACCTTCTGCAGCGGCGCCCTGATTGCCCCCGATCTGGTCTTGACGGCGGCGCATTGCCTGCAACCCGGTGCGACCTACAAGATCGTCGAATATGGCGCGGACCGCCCGCCGCAATTGCGCGACACCAGCCACGTGGCCTTTCATCCCTCCTTCAGCCTGCAGACGATGACGGCGCATCGCGCCACCGCCGATGTCGGACTGCTGCAGCTCGAAGCGGTGCCGAAGGGGAAGGCGGCATCGGCGATCGGCGCGCCGCAAACGCCGCTTGCCGCCGGCAGCCGGTTCACCATCGCCGGCGTCGGCGTCACGGTTCGCGGCGAAGGCAAGAGCGGAGGCACCGTTCGCAGCGCCGAACTCGTCGCGACCGGACGGCCGGGGACGCTACAGATCCGCCTGGTCGATCCGGCCGGCCAGGGCGTGCGCTCCGGGCTCGGAGCGTGCACCGGCGATTCCGGCGGACCGGTTGTCGAGGATCAGGAGGGCCGGCCCGTGATCGTCGGCGTCGTGAGCTGGTCGACGGGACCGAACGCCAGCGGCGGCTGCGGTGGCCTGACCGGCGTCACCCCGCTGACGCTCTATCGCGACTGGATCGTCGGCACCGCGCGGCAATGGGGCGTGGCGCTGACGATGTAAGGTCTCAGACCCTCATGGTGAGGAGCGTGGCAACGCCACGCGTCTCGAACCACGAGGCCACGGACGCGCGGTCATGAATAGACGCGCGAGAAAATGCTCGGGGCTCGATTGCCTACCAGGCCGGTCGCGGGCGCGACGGCGAGGCGATACAAGCACCGCTCTCGCCGTCATTCCGGGGCGCGCCTCTCGGCGCAAACCCCTCCTCCGTCATTCCGGGATGCGCTCTTGGCGCAGGCCCGGAATCCATAACCACGAAGGTCGATGTGGCGCGAAACCGGGGCCGCCGTGCCGTTGACAACAGGCATCGGTGGTTATGGATTCCGGGTTCGCGCTGATGCGCGCCCCGGAATGACGAGGGTGTAGTGATTTTTGCCCGACGGGCAAATCAGCAAAAAGCTGTCCAGCCCAGGTTGCAAAAATATTCAACTTCACCTTTCACCCAAATCACTTCTATAAGCGCGGCCGTCTCGCGCTCTCCCAGAGGGGCGGCTCATGATCGTCACGAGCGTTGGCGCGGGATGCGATGGACGCGGGTGGTGTCGAACGACGAACGACACCAACGCGGACGGCAAAGCCGTGTGGTCCTGGCGCCCCGACGCTGGCGTCAAGTGGCGTGGAGTTCATCCACGAGGCGACGGTGGCAAACAAGCCCGGTCACCGGGGAGAGCGCGGAATAAGCCGTAAACCATTGTGCAGGGAAAGCCGGATTGTTGCGGTGAACCTGTGGTGACTGGCTCGTGTGCTTCTCTATCATTCGCACGCGAGACTGCGGGTGCATCGCGCACCCGGCTTTCCCTGCGCCCTCTGTTATCGGAGGGACACGTTTCGTAGCAAAACTCGGGCGCATCAACGCCGCGGGAATGCGACCGGCCGTCATTGCGAGGAGCGACAGCGACGAAGCAATCCATGCCCCCGCTTGCTGCGTCATGGATTGCTTCGCTTGCGCTCGCAATGACGTCGAGGCGAGCGCCGGCCGCAGCGCGAGCCCGGAATCCATACTCCCGATGGTGGTTATGGATTCCGGGCCTGCGCCAAGCGGCGCATCCCGGAATGACGAAGGCGATGGATTGCTTCGCTTTGCTCTTGCAACGACGAAGATACCGTAGCCCGGATGGAGCGGAGCGAAATCCGGGGCCATCCCATCCGCATCGCGAATCCCGGATTGCGCTGCGCTCCATCCGGGCTACGAACGGCACTCGGAAGGTTCAGCCGCCGACCTCGGCGAGTGGAGCCGGCAGGCAGGCTTACGAGGCGGCTTTGACGGTGTCGGCGGGAGCGGGCGGAATGAACGTCTTGCGGAGCGTCGGCTTGTGGATCTTGCCGGTCGCGTTGCGCGGCAGGGCGTCGACGAAATGGATCTGGCGCGGGCACTTGAATCGCGCCAGATTGGCCGCGCAATGCGCATGAATCTCCGCCGCGGCAACGGTGTGGCCGGCTTTCAAGGCAACGATGGCGACACCGACTTCGCCCCATTGTTGATCGGGGACGCCGATCACCGCGGCCTCGGCGACGGCCGCAAGCTGGTGCAGTACGTTTTCGACCTCGGCCGGATAGACGTTCTCGCCGCCCGAAATGTACATGTCCTTCCAGCGATCGACGATGTAGTAGAAGCCTTCCTCGTCGACCCGCGCCGCGTCGCCGGTATGCAGCCAGCCGTCGGTGAAGGAAGATTGATTGGCGTCCGGCTTGTTCCAGTAGCCGGGGGTGATGTTGGGGCCCTTGACCCAGAGCTCGCCGAGTTCGCCGACCCCGGCCTCGACGCCATCGGGGCGAACGATCCGCACCTCGGTGTGCAGCACGGGCTTGCCGGAGGAACCTGCCTTGCGCGCGGCGTCCTCGCGATCCAGCGCCAACACCGCCGGGCTGGTCTCGGTCATTCCGTAACCCTGCTGCAGCGCGACCCCGCGCGCCTCCCATACCTTCAGAAGCGGCACCGGCATTGGCGCGCCGCCGACGCCGCCGATCACGAGCCGGCTGAAATCGGAATCGGCGAAGGCGGGATGCTGGGCCATGAACTGATAGATCGAGGGCACGCCGAAAAACACGTTGATGCCGCGCTGCGGGTCGCCGATCAGCGCCAGCGTGAGGGCGGGATCGAAGGCGCGCATGATCAGCACCGTGCCGCCCGCGTGCAGCACCGGATTGGTGTAGCAATTGAGGCCACCGGTGTGGAACAGCGGCAGCACGGTCAGCAGCACCGACGATGGCGAGATATAGGCGGGACCGCCGAGATTGACGCAATTCCAGAACGTCATGCCATGGGTGATGATGGCGCCCTTGGGCTGGCCCGTGGTGCCCGAGGTGTACATGATGGTCGAGATGTCATCGAGCGTCATCTCCTCCGCCCGGTCAAGCGGCCTGGCCGCCGCGATCGCCGCCTCATAGGAGCCGTTCGCCCCCAGCCGAAGCGCCGCCGGGACCTGGCACAATCGGCCGACTTCGCCGGCGACATCCGCGAGTTCGGCGTCGTGGATCATCAGCTTCGGCCCGGCGTCGCCGACGATGAACTGCAGCTCGGGGACGGTCAGGCGCGTATTCAGCGGCAGGAACACCGCACCGATACGGCCGCAGGCAAACTGCACCTCCAGCGTATCGGTGGTGTTCATCGCCAGCACCGCGACGCGGTCGCCGCGGGCGATTGCCAGTTCTTCGCGCAAATGCGCGGCGAGACGCGAAATGCGCGCGTCGAATTGCGCGTAGGAGAAACGCCGATCGCTGGCGAGGTCGACAGCCGCCAGTTTGCCCGGCGTGCGCCGGGCGAAATGGGCGATCCAGTCGTAATAACGAACCGGCAAAATCTCCTCCGCGGTCAGCGGTCTTGCGCCGCCCGATGCTATCCATGGCCGTGTGGCGCCCCAACATGCCCAACTCCGGCCGAATTGGCCAGCGGCCGTTTGGGGGACGGGGCCGCGGGCAACCAGTTCAGATGGCGGTATCGGGAGCCTGTCTTGCGTTATGTGGCTGGCCTGTGGCCTGATCGGCCGTCCCCACCACTCGACGCAAGTGAGGTGCGGGGTTTTAGGGTCATCGTGCGTCGCACAAGAGGCAACGGAGCGCAGCGGATGGGCAGCCCATTCTATACCGCCGAGCATGAGGCCTATCGCGAGGTGGTGCGCCGCTTTGTCGAAAAGGAGATCGAGCCCTACGCCCATCAATGGGACGAGGCCGGCGAATTTCCGCGCCAGCTCTACCAGAAGGCGGCCGCCATCGGCCTGTTGGGCCTCGGATTTCCTGAGGCCTATGGCGGCACCGAAGTCGACCGCTTCATGTGGATCGTTGCGGTCCAGGAACTGGCGCGGGCCGGTGCGGGCGGCGTCAGCGCCAGCCTGAAGAGCAACTCGATCGGTGCGCCGCCGATTGCGCGGACCGGCACCGACGAATTCAAGGCGCGGGTGCTGCCGGAAATCCTGTCGGGCAACAAGATTTCGGCGCTGGCAATCACCGAGCCGAGCGGCGGATCCGACGTCGCCAATCTGCGCACCAGCGCGCGCCGCGACGGCGATTTCTACGTGGTGAACGGCGAAAAGACGTTCATCACCTCCGGCATGCGCGCCGACTACATCACGACCGCGGTGCGGACCGGCGGTCCGGGTCCCGGCGGCGTCAGCCTCTTGGTGATCGAGGGCGATACGCCGGGTCTGGCGCGCACGCCGCTGAAGAAGATGGGCTGGTGGGCGTCGGATACCGCGACGCTGCATTTCGACAATTGCCGGGTCCCGGCCGGCAACCTGCTCGGTGAGGAGGGCATGGGCTTCCGTATCATCATGCAGAATTTCAACGGCGAGCGGCTGACCATGGCGGCCGGCTGTATTGCGGCGGCGCGAGTCTGCCTCGACGATGCCACCAACTATGCCAAACAGCGCCACACCTTTGGCAAGCCGCTTTCGCATCATCAGGTGATCCGCCACAAGCTGGTCGACATGGCGCAGCGGGTGGCGGCGTCGCAGGCGATGCTGGAAATGCTGGCGTGGCGGCTCGACCAGGGCGAAAATCCGGTCGCCGAGATCTGCATGTTGAAGAATCAGGCGACCCAGACCATGGCGTTCTGCGCCTCCGAGGCGGTACAGATCTTCGGCGGCGCCGGCTACATTCGCGGCATCAAGGTCGAACGCATCTACCGCGAGGTCAAGGTCAATGCGATCGGCGGCGGCAGCGAGGAGATCATGAAGGATCTGGCCAGCCGGCAGATGGGATTGTGAAGTTCGCTTTTCGTCAGGTCCGGCCTGTGCCGGAGGCGCCTCGCCATGACATGCAACCGGAACAAGGGTGAAACGACATGATCACGCTGTATCACTGCCACGCCGCCCGCTCGTTCCGCCCGTTGTGGATGCTGGAGGAGCTCGGGCTCGCCTACGATCTCAAGATGCTGCCATTCCCGCCGCGGGTGCTGGCCAAGGAATATCTCGCGCTCAACCCGCTCGGCACGATTCCACTTCTGATCGATGGCGACACACGGATGACCGAGTCTTCCGGAATCTGTCACTATCTCGGCACCCGCTATGGGCCGACGCAGCTGATGATCGGCGCCGGTGAGCCGGCCTTCGGCGCGTTTTTGAACTGGATGTATTTCAGCGACGCCACCCTGACCTTTCCGCAAACCCTGGTGCTGCGCTACACCCAGCTCGAACCGGAGGAACGGCGCAATCCGCAGGTGGCGGGCGACTATGCCAAATGGTTCTTCGGCCGGCTGCGCGCCGTCGAAACCGCGACCGCGACGGCGGAGACGCTGTGCGCCGGCCGCTTTACCGCGGCCGATATCGTGATCGGCTATGCGCTGCGGCTCGCCGACAATATCGGGCTTGCCGGCAATTTCGGGCCTAACGTCGCCGCCTACTGGCAACGCCTGCAGGCGCGCGACGGATTCAAGCGGGCGGTCGCGGCCGAAACCCTGGCGGGCGATCAGCAGAAGGTGGCGCGGCGGTCCTGAGTAGCCTGACTCAAAATGCAGCCAACAGAACCGAGCACTTTCGGCTTAGCTCGTCATGCCCGGCTTGTGCCGGGCATCCACGTCTTTGGTCCAATCGGGCAAGAAAGACGTGGATGGCCGGGACAAGCCCGGCCATGACGAAAAGCGATTCATTTTCAGTTCGTTGTTTCGGTCAGACTCTGAGGAGCGGACGTGGCTTGCGCCGAATCGTGAGGATTTGCGTCGATGACATCCGATCCGATTGCTGTATTCTGCCGCAAGCTATTCGAAAGCTAGTCTCATGAGCGACAAGGCCGTCATCACCTGCGCGCTGAACGGCGTGCTGACCGATCCGAAACAGCATCACGTTCCGGTCACGCCGGAGCAGATGGCGCGCGAGGCGAGGGCCGCCTTCGACGTCGGCGCCAGCGTCATGCACATCCATCTGCGCCAGCAGGCGCCGAACCAGGGACATCTGCCGTCGTGGGAGGTCGGCGTGTCCCGCGACATCCAGCAGGCGATCCGCGAAGCCTGCCCTGGCGTCATCATCAACCACACCACGGGTACTTCAGGTCCGAATTATTCCGGCGCGCTCGATTGCGTGCGCGAGACCAGGCCGGAGATGGCGGCCTGCAACGCCGGCTCGTTGAATTACCTGAAAGTCAAAAGCGACAACACCTGGGCGTGGCCGCCGATGATGTTCGATAACGCGGTCGAGAAGGTGCAGGATTATCTCGACGTCATGAAGGAGGCGGATACGATTCCCGAATTCGAGTGCTTCGATGTCGGCATCGTGCGCTGCGTCGGGATGTACCGGCAGACCGGGATGTATGCGGGGCCGCTCGAATATAATTTCGTGATGGGCGTGGCGTCCGGCATGCCGGCCGATCCGGAATTGCTGCCGATCCTGCTCAAGCTGAAACTGCCGGATGCGCATTGGCAGGTGACCGCGATCGGACGTTCGGAAATCTGGCCGCTGCATCAGCGCTGCGCCGATCTCGGCGGCCATTTGCGCACCGGGCTTGAGGACACCTTCTATCAGCCAGACGGCACCAAGGTGACATCGAACGGGCAGTTGATCGAAAGCATCGCGGCCTGCGCACGCCGCGCCGGCCGCGAGATCGCAAGCCCAGCGGAAGCGCGCCAGATTTTCGGGATCAGGCATTGAGCCGTCGTTCCGGGGTGACAGGTTCCGCATCGAACCCGGATTCCCGTTGTCATTCCGGAATGGTGCGTCAGCACCAGACCTGGAATCTCGAGGTTCCGGGTTCATCGCTCCGCGATGCCCCGGAACGACGCCAATGGGAATGATTGACGCCAATGACCATCCTTGACTCCACCATCGCCCCCGGTAGCGCCGCCTTCACCGCCAATCGCGGCGGCATGCTGGCGCTGATTGCACGGATGCGCGGCCTTGAGCAGCGGACCCGCGCGGCGTCGGCTGCCGCCAAGGACCGGTTTCACAAGCGCGGGCAATTGCTGCCGCGCGAGCGTGTGGCGCTGGTGCTCGATCCCGGTTCGCCTTTCATTGAACTGTCGACGCTCGCCGGCTATATGTTCGATGTTGCCGACGCCGACAAGAGCGTGCCCGGCGGCGGTTTGATCGCCGGCATCGGATTTGTCTCGGGCGTCCGCTGCATGGTCAGCGCCAATGATTCCGGCATCGACGCCGGCGCGCTGCAACCTTACGGCATCGACAAGACGCTGCGGGTGCAGGAACTCGCGCTCGAAAACAAGCTGCCCTATGTGCAGCTTGTGGAGAGCGCTGGTGCCAATCTGTTGCGTTATCGCGTCGAGGACTTTGTGCGCGGCGGCAACATCTTTCGCAACCTGGCGCGGCTGTCGGCGGCCGGCCTGCCGGTGGTGACGGTGACGCATGGTTCGTCGACCGCGGGCGGCGCCTACCAGACCGGACTGTCCGATTACATTGTGATGGTGCGCGGCCGCACCCGGGCCTTCCTCGCCGGGCCGCCGCTCTTGAAGGCGGCGACCGGGGAAATCGCCACCGAGG
>JBDTKD010000197.1:0-2548 GCA_039935515.1 Bradyrhizobium sp. | reverse complement strand
CGGCAGCGCCGTGGCTTCCATGGACATCGCCAGGCCCTGGATCACGTTGGTGCCGTGGCCGGTGGTGGAGCTTTGCGCGATGCTGCGCACCGGGCGGTAGGCGGTGGAGGTGTAGTATTCAGTGATGACCACGATGAAGCCGGTCACCGCGAAGGTTTCGAACAGATCCGCCGCCATGCCGGCGCAGTCGCCGACATTGTCGCCCACATTGTCGGCAATCGTAGCGGGATTGCGCGGGTCATCTTCGGGAATGCCCGCCTCGACCTTGCCCACCATGTCGCCGCCGACATCCGCACCTTTGGTGAAGATGCCGCCGCCGAGACGCGCGAAGATCGAGATCAGCGACGCGCCGAAGCCGAGCGCGACCATCGCATCGACCACGGTGCGGCTGTTCGGTGCAAGTCCCAGGAAATGGGTGAGATAGGCGAAATAAAGGGTGACGCCGAGCAGCGCGAGACCGGCCACGAGCATGCCGGTAATCGCTCCCGCCTTGAAGGCAAGTTCAAGCCCGCCCGCCAGCGACGTCGTGGCCGCCTGCGCCGTGCGCACATTGGCGCGAACCGACACGTTCATGCCGATGAAGCCCGCAGACCCCGACAGCACCGCGCCGATCAGGAAGCCGACCGCGACCAGCGTGCCGAGGAAGTAGGCCAGCAGCACGAAGATCACGATGCCGACCATCCCGATCGTGGTGTACTGGCGCTTCAGATAGGCCTGCGCGCCTTCGCGCACGGCCGCTGCAATTTCCTGCATCCTCGGATTGCCGGCATCCGCTTTCATGACCGATGCGGTTGCCCAGATGGCGTAGATGATGGAGAGCGCCCCGCAGAGCACAATCGCCCATATTGCTGTCATAGAATCTGCCTCAGATGCTGGTGTAGCCCCTCGCCGTTACCGCGGGAGGCGGCAGGCGCATAAAAAGGAGGCCTGCCCTGCCCAAAAGGGCGGCCCACAAATCGGCGGGACCATGCCAAAATCGTAACCCGGGCGCAACGCTGCGGAGTGCAAAAAACCATCGATTTCGGCAGGTTTTTGCGTCGAGCCGACCGCTTTTCGCAGAATTGCTAGAAATGGCTGTAAGACGCGCGCCGCAGCGCGATTTCGTTGCCTTGCTCGTCCAAGAACCTTGGAACTGCGGGCCCGGCGATGATCGTGCCGATGGTGGTCACGGCCACTTCGGCGGCTCCCGCGGCTTGCGCGAACGCTGCAAACCGATTCTCCGGGACCGTGCACAAAATCTCGTAGTCGTCGCCGCCGGCAACGATGGCGTCGATGCCGAGGATGCCGCGCGCGAGCAAGGCGGCTGCCGGGGCGGATAGCGGAATGCTGTCGGCATCGATCGCGGCGGATACGCCGGAGGCCGCGCAAAGCTTGGCGAGATCACCGGCGAGGCCGTCTGACACGTCCATCGCCGCCGCGGCGTGATCGCGAATCGCGGCGGCCAAGGCGTTGCGCGGCTGCGGGATCCGGTAGCGCCCGGCCAGCATGGCCGTCGCCGCGGCATCGTTCGCGAGCGCCGCCGCCACCGCGCCGCCTTTCAGAATATCGAGACCCAGCGCGGCATCGCCGATCGTGCCCGTTACCACGACGCGGTCGCCGGGCCTGGCGCCGCTACGATGGACCATTTTGCCCGGGGCAACGCGCCCGAACGCCGTGATCGAGATCATCACCGGGCCCGGCGTCGCGACCGTATCGCCGCCGAGCAGCGGGCAGCCGAACCGGGTGGCGTCCTCGCCGAGCGCCGAGGCGAACGGTTCGAGCCACGCAGCATCGGGAGCGCGCAACGCCAGCGTCAATACGAAGCCGACAGGCGTCGCCCCCTTCGCCGCGAGGTCGCTGAGATTGACCCGCAGCGCCTTGCGCGCCACGCCGTCCGGAGGATCGCTCGGCAGAAAGTGCACGCCCTCGACGATGGCGTCCGTCGTCACCACGACGTCATCGCCGGTCGCCCTCAGGACCGCGGCATCGTCGTCGAGATCGAACGCCCCCGGGTCGGTCGCCAGCGGCCGGAAATAGCGTGCGATCAGCGAATCCTCGCCGGAGACAGGTTTGCTGTCGCTCGTCATATCGTTCAGCCGTCATCGCCCGGCTTGACCGGGCGATCCAGTATTCCGAGCTGCCGGTGCTTGAGCGGGAACGCCGCGGGGTACTGGATCATCCGCTTTCGCGGATGATGACGGCGGGATGGGAGATGCTGTCCGGCGGCCATCATGACGCTACCCACGTGCAAACTCGTCGGCGCGGAACTGGCGCGCGATCTGATCGAGCACCGCATTCACCATGCCGGTCTCTTCGGCTTCGACAAAGGCGTGCGCGACGTCGACATATTCCGACACCACGACGCGGCCGGGCACGTCCTTGCGATGCTCCAGTTCGTAGGAGCCGGCGCGCAGCACCGCGCGCAGGATGGCGTCGATCCGCTTCAGCGGCCAGCCCTTCGAAAGCGCATCGTCGATCAAGGGATCGAGCTTGCCCTGATCGCGCACCACGCCCGACACCACGTCGCGGAAGAAGGCCGCCTCGGCCGGCAGATATTTGTCGCCCTCGA
>JBDTKD010000196.1:0-3295 GCA_039935515.1 Bradyrhizobium sp. | reverse complement strand
GTGTTCATGCGAACCACCGAGGGGCTGAAACGCGTCGACGTCATCTACCGCAGGGTCGACGACGATTTTCTCGATCCCCTCACCTTCCGTCCAGATTCCGCACTCGGCGTGCCCGGCCTGATGTCGGCCTACGCGGCCGGCAACATCACGCTCGCCAACGCGGTCGGAACCGGGATCGCCGACGACAAGGCGGTGTACTCCTACATGCCAGAGATCGTGAATTTCTACCTCGGCGAGGAGCCGATCCTGAAAAACGTGCCGACCTGGCGCTGCCGCGAGCCCAGGGACCTCTCTTACGTGCTCGACAATCTCGGCGAACTGGTCGTGAAGGAAGTCCACGGCTCCGGAGGCTACGGGATGCTGATCGGACCTGCCGCCACCAAGGCGACGATCGAGGCCTTCCGCGACAAGCTGAAGCGCGAGCCCGAGGGCTTCATCGCCCAGCCGACGCTGGCGCTGTCGACCTGTCCGACCTGCACCGCTTCCGGCCTCGCGCCGCGTCACGTCGACCTGCGGCCGTTCGTGCTGACCGGCAGCAACCGCGTGACCATCGTGCCGGGCGGATTGACCCGTGTCGCGCTGAAGGAAGGCTCGCTGGTGGTGAATTCAAGCCAGGGCGGCGGCACCAAGGACACCTGGATTCTGGACGAGTAGAGAGCACAACACAAGCATGCTGTCGCGTACCGCCGAAAGCCTGTATTGGCTCGCCCGCTATGTCGAGCGCGCGGAATATCTGGCGCGGACCATCGATGCCACGCTGCGCGTGTCCGCGCTTCCCGCCGCCTATATCGGCAAGACCAACGAATGGGATTCGGCGCTGCTGACCGCGGGGGTCAGTGTCAGCTTCTACCGCGCCTATGACGAGGCCAACGAACGCAACGTCGTCGAATACCTTTCCTTCGCCTCGTCCAATCCCTCCTCGATCAGGAACTGCATCGAAAGCGCCCGGCTCAACTCGCGCTCGGTGCGCACGGCGCTGACCAGCGAGATGTGGGACACCATCAACAGCGCTTGGATCGAACTGCAGGAGGTCTGGGGCAAGGGCACATCGACCCGCGAGGAACTGGCGAAATTCCTCCGCTTCGTGCAGGAGACCTCGCTGCGGTTCGATGGCTCGGCCTACCGGACCATGCTGCGCAACGACGCCTACTGGTTCTCGCGGCTCGGCCTGCATCTGGAACGCGCCGACAACACCGCGCGCATTCTCGACGTGAAGTATCATGTGCTGCTGCCCGAGGAGGAACATGTCGGCGGTCCGCTCGACTATTATCAATGGACCTCGATCCTGCGCTCGGTCTCGGCGCTCACCGCCTATCACTGGGTCTATCGCGAGACCCTGAAGCCGTGGCTGATTGCCGACCTCTTGATCCTCAACGATACGCTGCCGCGATCGCTGGCGAGCTGCTACGGCAATCTGGTGCGCAATCTCGACCAGATCGGCGTCGCCTATGGCCGTCAGGGCCCCTCGCAGCGCCATGCCCGCGGCGTCCGCAATCGCCTCGATCACAGCCACATGGACGACATCTTCCAGCATGGCGTGCACGAGTTCATCCAGGAATTCATCGCGGACAACGCGCGGCTTGGCGAAATCATCACCCGGCAGTATCTGGTTTGACAGAATGGAAGGAACACATCCGATTTCGTCATGGCCATCCACGTCTTGCTTGCCGCAACGACCGAGCTTTCAGCCGTCATTGCGAGGAGCGCAAGCGACGAAGCAAACTTGCCGCGCCACGGATTGCTTCGCTTGCGCTCGCAATGACGGTCTTATAGATGGATGCCCGGGACAAGCCCGGGCATGGCGATGTATCCCTGAACTCTAGCCCGGACCCGGTCTCCATGCGCCTGCGCATCGCCCATTCCACCGCCTATCGCTACGATCCGCCGGCCTCGGGCGTCATCCAGATCCTGCGGATGACGCCCGGCAGCCATGACGGGCAATATGTCGCCGAATGGCAGATCGACGTCTCCACCGATTCGCGTCTTGACATGCATCAGGACGCGTTCGGCAATCTCACCCATGTGCTGACCCATGGGCCGATCGCCGACCTCACCATCCGTGTCGAAGGCCTGATCGAAACCCACGACACCGGCGGCGTGCTGCGAGGCACCGACGAGCGCTTTCCGCCGAGCCTGTTCCTGCGCGCGACGCCGCTGACGGCAGTCAATCCGGCCATGGCGACGTTTTCGCGCGAGCTGCGCACGGAATCGGAGGAGGACGTGCTCGGATTCCTCCACGCGCTGATGGTGCAGATCAACGAGCACATGACCTTCGACGAGGATCCAACCAACAGCGGAACCTCGGCGCAGGAAGCGTTCGGACTGAAGCGCGGGGTGTGCCAGGACTATGCGCATATCTTTATCGCCTGCGCGCGCAGCGGCGGCATCCCGGCGCGCTTTGTGGCCGGGCATTTCCTGCGCTCGGACGGCATGGTTCATCAGCAGGCCGGCCATGCCTGGGCGGAAGCGTTCGTACCGGATCTCGGCTGGGTCGGGTTCGACCCGGCCAACGGAATCTGTACCACCGACGCCCATGCCCGCGTCGCCATCGGCCTCGACTATCTCGGCGCGGCGCCGGTGCGCGGCACCCGCTATGGCGGCGGCATGGAAACCCTGACCGTTGCGGTCAAGGTCGACCAGGTCGGTCGGCCGGGCCAGTGGCAGTCGCAATCCTGAGTTTTGCCGCTGAAAGTGCCTGGTCCCGGGCAACCGCCGCGGCGGCGCCGAATGGGGTTGGAGCCTCCGTCGAAATTGGCTAGTAATTCCGCGCGATCTGACGTCTCCGGGGAGCGGGAATGACCTATTGCTGCGGAATACTGGTGCGCGACGGCCTGGTCATGATCGCGGACACCCGCACCAATGCCGGCCTCGACAACGTCTCGACCTTCCGCAAGCTCCACATCTTCGCCAAGCCCGGCGAGCGCATCATGGCGATCGCCAGCGCCGGAAATCTCGCGATCAGCCAGTCGGTGCTGTCGACCCTGACCGAAGGGCTGCAAGACCCGCACAGCGGTGACATCGAAACCCTGATGAACGCGCCGACCATGTTCCAGGCGGCGCAGCGCATCGGCCGGGCGATCCGCAGCGTCCACGCCACCGAGGGCGCGGCGCTGCAGTCGGAGGACGTCTCCTTCGACGTCTCGTTCCTGTTCGGCGGCCAGATCAAGGGCTCGCGCATGCGGCTGTTCATGATCTACACCGCCGGCAACTTCATCGAATGCACCACCGATACGCCGTATCTGCAGATCGGCGAGCACAAATACGGCAAGCCGGTGCTCGACCGCGCCATGCATTA
>JBDTKD010000195.1:0-3802 GCA_039935515.1 Bradyrhizobium sp. | reverse complement strand
ATGCTGGTGAATCTGCGCAACATCTTCTCGCGGATGGAGCCGACCAAGCAGGACATGCACACGCTGCACGGCGTGGTGATGGCGATCGCGGAAGGACGCAAGGGTCCGGCCAAGGGCGGCGTGCTCGACGGCGAGCAGGCCACGCGATTGCGCGCGCTGCTCGCCGAGCACGGGCAGGCCGCGCTGCCGTCGGAGAGCGGCACCGTGCGCGGGCTGGCGCGGCTGCTGCGGCGAAATCCGACCGATGCGGAGCGGATCCTGTGGCAGGCACTGACCACCGATCGCCGCTTCGCCGGACGATTCAAGCGCCAGACGCCGGTCGGACGGCACATTCCGGATTTCGTGTCGTTCGTGTACCGGCTCGCGGTCGAACTGATCAATCCCGGCGAGACCGAGGTCATCGTCCGCGACCGCGCGGCGCGGCAGGCGTGGCTGGAGGCGCGCGGCTACCGGGTCCTCACCATGGCCGTCGCCGAGGTCGAGGCCGACGTGGCCGGCGAACTCGACCGGCTCGCCTCCGAACTCGCCAAATCCCCTTAAATCAGGCGCCTGTCGCGCAGATCTGGCATACTCTTTGCGTTCTAACAACCATTAGGTGTCAGGAGGGACCCATGAAGCGATCCGACCTCACTGAAAAGCTGCTCGATATCAAGCGTGAGAAAGGCTGGAGCTGGAAGCACATTTGCGGAAAGATAGGCGGCTATTCCGAAATCCTGATCGTCGGCGCCATCCTTGGCCAGATGAAGCTGACCAAGCCGCAGGCCGCCAATGCCGGCGAGTTGTTCGGGCTGTCCAAATCGGAAACCGCCATGCTCAACGAGGTGCCGGCGCGCGGCACGCCGATGCCGCCGACCGATCCTGTGATCTATCGCTTCTACGAACTGGTGATGCTCAACGGCCCGGCCTGGAAGGCGCTGATCGAGGAGGAATTCGGTGACGGCATCATGTCGGCGATCGATTTGGAGATGGCGTTGGAGCGGCTGCCCAATCCCAAAGGCGACCGCGTCAAGATCACGATGTCCGGCAAATTCCTGCCCTACAAATACTACGGCGCCAGCGGCAACATCCCGGAATATGGCTTCAAGGAAGAATGAGCGGTGACCGCGGGTTGCCGAATGCGCGCCGACGACAGGTAGGGTGGGCAAAGGCGCGCCCGCGCCGTGCCCACCGCTCTTCATTCTCGATGACAATTGGTGGGCACGCTTCGCTTTGGCCCACCCTACGAACCGGATTGCTTTGCTGCGCTTGCAATGACGGCTGCAGCGAAACTTCGCCGCCTCATTCTCCAGCCTTCACCTGCAGGATGGCGCGCGCTGTCAGCTCGTCGATTTTGGCGCCGAGTTCGGCTTCCGGGATGGCAACGCCGGCGGCGTCGAGATCGCCGGTGACCTTGCGCAGGGCGCCCCCATCGGGGTGGTCTAAATCGGCGACGACGACTTCCTTGGCGTAGGCGGCTGCGGCGTCTCCCGACCTTCCAAGCAGCGAAGCCACCCACAGCCCGAGCAGGCTGTTGCGGCGCGCTTCGGCCTTGAACCTCAGTTCCTCGTCGAGGGCGAACTTTTTCTCGAAAGCTTCCTCGCGCTTGTCGAACGTGGTCATGACCTGGGGTTCCGATCCGGTGGCAGCCGCCGCATTGCGGTCGTGTGTCTGGATGCCTAGATAATCAGCGGCAAACGCCAAAACAACGGCCCGAAATCCGCCGGTGAGATGGGGTAAAACCCGGGCTCTGGGAGACAGGATCGATTGTGCTGGATAGGCCAATCGGTTAGGTTGGAATCAGGCCCGGTTCATGTTCTGTTTCCCGTTCCTGGCCTTCACGGCAGCTCCGTCGTGGGTCGCAACCCTTGTCATCCGGAGCACACCAAATTCATGGATTTCAACAAAACACGGTACATCCCAATGAGCCGTCGACGCCGCATTTATGAAGGCAAGGCCAAGGTCCTTTATGAAGGGCCGGAGCCGGGAACCCTGATCCAGCACTTCAAGGACGATGCGACCGCGTTCAACGCCAAGAAACACCAGGTGATCGAGGGCAAGGGCGTCCTCAACAATCGGATTTCGGAGTACCTGTTCCAGCACCTCAACGATATCGGGGTGCCGACCCATTTCATCCGGCGCCTCAACATGCGCGAGCAGCTGATTCGCGAAGTCGAAATCGTGCCGCTGGAAGTCGTGGTGCGAAACGTGGCGGCAGGATCGCTGTCGCAGCGCCTCGGCATCGAGGAAGGTACTCAGTTGCCGCGCTCGATCATCGAATTCTACTACAAGAACGACCAACTCAACGACCCCATGGTCTCCGAGGAGCACATCACGGCGTTTGGCTGGGCTACGCCACAGGAGATCGACGACATCATGGCGCTGGCGATCCGCGTCAATGATTTTCTCACCGGGCTGTTTCTGGGCATCGGGATTCGGTTGGTCGATTTCAAGATGGAATGCGGCCGCCTGTTCGAAAACGAGATGATGCGCATCATCGTCGCCGACGAGATCTCGCCGGATTCGTGCCGGCTATGGGATATCAAGTCGAACGAGAAGCTCGACAAGGATCGCTTCCGCCGCGACCTCGGCGGCCTGCTCGAGGCGTATACCGAGGTTGCCAAGCGGCTCGGCATCCTGATGGAGAATGAGCGTCCCGCGGGTTCGGGGCCGGTGCTGGTAAAGAGCTGAGGCGAACCGTGAAAGCACGTGTGACCGTTACGCTGAAGTCGGGGATTCTCGATCCGCAGGGCAAGGCCATCGAAGGCGCGCTGAAATCGCTCGGCGTCGACGGCGTCGCCAGCGTGCGCCAGGGCAAGGTGTTCGACATCGAACTTTCGGGCTCCGACAAGGCCAGGGCCGAGGCGGCACTGAAAGACGCCGCCGACAAGCTCCTGGCGAACACCGTGATCGAGAATTATCGGGTCGAAGTCTTGAGCTAAGCTATGCGCGCGGTCTCCACCCAGCAGATATATGATCTGGTATTGGACATCTCGCGAGATGTTGCCGAGCTCGAAGCGTCAATTGATGAACTTCTGGTTCAAATGCGTGCCCAAAATGAGCAAGCATCGCTGTACAGACAACGTTTATTAGAGGCTTCGCGGTTGCTGCGATAGGGTCTTTCCGACATGAAATCCGCCATTCTCGTCTTTCCCGGAATCAATCGTGAGCGCGACATCGCGCGCGCGCTGCGGCTCGCCTCAGGTCATCAGCCGGCCATGATCTGGCACGCCGAGACCGCGCTGCCCAAGGGTACCGATCTCGTGGTGATGCCCGGCGGATTTTCCTATGGCGACTATTTGCGCTGCGGCGCCATTGCCGCGCGCGCACCGGTGATGGATGCGGTGCGCGAATTCGCCGATGGCGGCGGCCTCGTGCTCGGCGTCTGCAACGGATTCCAGATCCTCTGCGAGTCCGGGCTGCTCCCCGGCGTCCTGATGCGCAACGCGGGGCTGAAATTCATCTGCCACGACGTGCATCTGCGGGTCGAGCGATCCGATACCCCGTTCACGCGCGGCTACAATGCCGGCCAGGTCATCCGGGTCCCGATCGCGCATGGCGAGGGTAATTACGAAGCCAATGAGGAGACGCTGAAGCGGCTGGAGGGCGAGGGCAGGGTGCTCTATCGCTATTGCTCCGCCGCTGGCGTCGTCGACGAGCCGTCCAACGTCAACGGCGCGGCGCAATCCATCGCCGGCATCGTCAACCAGCGCGGCAATGTGCTCGGCATGATGCCGCATCCGGAAAATCACGTCGAAGACATCATGGGCTGCACCGACGGCCGCGGATTGTTCGCGGGCCTCGTCGCGCACTTAGAGCGGGCGGC
>JBDTKD010000194.1:0-8879 GCA_039935515.1 Bradyrhizobium sp. | reverse complement strand
TCAAAACGATGGCGGCGATGCTGCCAATGGCTTGCAGCCAGTTCGCTATACCCGGATGGGCTTCACACCAGCCGAGTGCGCTGGACAGGGAACCTTTGATCCATACGATCCAGTCCATATTGGTAGTCTATCGGCGCCGCCGTCGGTTGGCCATTGTTATGGCGGGCCGCCGCCTGTTCGATCGAGGCAGCAGCGTTCGCTACTTTAGCCAAACGCAAGATTATCGGCGTTCTGGTGGGCGCGGATGCGTTGTTCAACGACCACCGCGAGCAGGTCGTCTCGCTCACAGCGCGCCATGCCATGGCAGGTGTCTATCCATGGCGCGAGTATGTGACCGCCGGGGGGCTCGTAAGTTACGGGCCGTCGCTGCGGGATTTCAACACAGCCCGGCAAATATGACGTACTTTTCGCTTGCTGCTGGGGCAGGAATGGGACCTGGATGGAGCGCGGCATTGGGTTGGAGCATCCTCCCTGCGGCCCTCGGAAATCTCCTCGGCGGATGTTTTCTCGTCACAGTGCCGTTGTGGATCTCCTTGGCTCCAGGCACAGTTCCGTGATTGAAGACGATAAATCCGGCGCGGGCCCTTGAGCTGCTGAGTTTTCTTTGGTCCGTTGGACCAGGAGATCCCGTGGCGGCCGATCCCGCCATCGGTGCACGTCGGCAATGACTAAGGGGTGCACGTCGGAACCAGCGGTGATGAAAGTGCCCTAAAAGGGAGATGGCGATGCCCGAACCAGAGCGATACGATGTGGTTGTCATCGGTAGTGGCGAGGGTGGCAAATACCTCGCCTGGCACTTGGCCCAGGGCGGCAAGCGGACGGCGGTAGTCGAGCGTCGCTGGATCGGCGGCTCCTGCCCCAACATCAATTGTCTCCCCAGCAAGAACGAAATCTGGAGCGCCGGCGTTGCCAAAATCGTCGCGCGAGCAGGAGAGTTCGGCGTCATAACCGGTCCGGTATCGGTCAACATGGCGAAGGTTCTGCAACGCAAGCGAGACATGGTCGACGGGCTCATTGCTTTTCACCTGGAACGATATGAAGCGAGCGGCGCTGAGCTCATCATGGGAAATGCGCGTATTGTCGCGCCCAAGACGGTCGAGGTAACCTTAAACGATGGCGGGACGCGGCGGCTCATCGCCGACAAGCTCTTCCTAAACCTCGGCACGCACGCCAGCATTCCGCCGGTGCCTGGCCTGGCCGAGGCTCAACCGCTCACGAACATCGAAGCGCTCGATCTCGACCGAATTCCGGATCATCTCATCGTTCTCGGTGGCGGGTACGTCGGCCTAGAGCTCGCGCAGGCTTACCGCCGCTTCGGCGGTCGCGTCACCATCGTCGAGCAGGGTCCAAGGCTGGCGGGTCGCGAAGACCCTGAGGTCTCCGAGGAAATCCGGAGCATCCTGGAAACTGAAGGAATAGAGGTGCTGTTGTCCACTGAGATTGAGCAGGTAGAGGGGCGGTCCGGCACACGGGTGCGAGCTCGGATAGCCACTTCTGACGGCCCCAGGACTCTCGAGGCTTCCGACATCCTGGTCGCAGCCGGCCGTACGCCCAATACACGGGGAATCGGCCTTGAAGATACTGGCATTGAACTGACCGACCGTGGTTACATCCGCGTCAATGAACGCCTTGAGGCGGCGACACCCGACACATGGGCGATTGGTGAATGCGCTGGGAGTCCGCAGTTCACCCACGTCTCCCTCGACGACTTCCGCGTCATCCGAGATAATTTGGGCGGCGGAAACCGGACGACCGAGGGCAGGCTCGTGCCATACTGCATGTTCATCGACCCGCCCCTCGCCCGAATAGGGATGAGCGAGCGCGAAGCGCGCGACAATGGCGTAAAAGTACGCGTGGCGAAGCTACCAATGCGGGCAGTATTGCGAACCAGGACGACGTCGGAAACCATCGGGTTCATGAAGGCTCTTGTCGGTGATGATGACCGCATCGTCGGCTTCGCCATGATCGGCGCGGACGCCGGCGAAGTGATGGCGGCCGTACAGATCGCGATGATGGCAGACCTTCCCTACACGAGCCTCCGAGACGCCATTCTCACGCATCCGACAATGGCAGAAGGCTTGAACGCGCTGTTTGGCAACGTGCTGGCAAAATAAACCCAACTAGTTACAGACTCGCCGTGGTCGGCATCATCGCCACTCTGTAAATCGCCTTCGGCGGCTGAGCCGACGACAGTTCTTTGCCTCATTCCGCTTGCGGATCTTGAACGGGATAGACCACTGACCCATCGTTGCGAACGACGGCGCCGGGTGTCAGGCTCGCCTCATCGACATGCGATTTTCCGAGAATGTGCATCACTTGCTCGCCTGCGGCCAGAAGGTAGTCGGTGATGATACGGCGGTGGCAGCGCCACCAGACCGCTTCGGCGCACATGACCACGCACCGTTGCTCCGCGCCGCGTTCCCGGAGCCGCGCCAAACCGGTAGCGAATGGCACCGTCAGGGCATAGTCTGCGTAGTTACGAAAGCTGCGCACTCGCCAATAGGTATTGGGCGAGGCTTCCGCGCCGCGCGACTTTCCGCGATGGCCGCCGAGCTCGCTGATATGTTCGTAACCGATCTGCAAAGGGGCCAGCGTTTCCGGGAGTGTTTCCTGATTGAATTGTGGGTTGGTCCGCGACCAGGGCATCGACCTTACATCGATAACGAGGTTGACACCGGCCTCCCGCAAAAGATCAACAAATCCGACGATCGTCCTGGTCGAGTGGCCTATGGTGAAAAAGGTGTTCGTGTCGTCCCTCCAAGCGGCGAAGGCGCGTGACCAACCCGCGTCGCTGTTGATCCTAAGTGTCCGACGCCGGAACCAAAAGCGCGAGTTTGTCGAAAATACTGCGATTTCGAGGAACCGACCGGGAGCGCAGCGGTTGGAATGCTCGTGCCGCTCGAGTAAATATGCATTCAATGCGAGAACTGCCTCCTTGCAGTTCTCTGGCGGCATCGGATCGAACGACCGTGCCGAAGACCTTCAAGATCCATGATCGCGTGAGTTGGAATTCCGAGGCTGGGCGTGTCAACGGCACGATCATCCGCGTGCATACTCGCAAGTTCGAGGTCAAGGGCTACACCCACCATGCGAGCACAGACGCTCCACAATACGAAATCAAGAGCAACAAGACCGACCATATCGCCTTCCACAAGGGTGCCGCGCTCACCAAGCTTGGCGATTGACGTCCGTCCCCTTGTAAGGCACGCTCGATGACAGATAACGACCGGCCGATGCCTGTGCATCCGCAATCTTCCTTGGCCGAGCCACTCCGTGCAAAACTTAGCGATGCCGACGATCGCATTCGCCTCTATCACTGGATGCCGCCGCTGCAGTGAATCGCGCCTCGGATTCGCATTGGCCGGCGCTGGATCAACACGCCGATCGTCTGCATCAAGCCATCGCTACTGAAGCAGCGACGGCAGGTAATGCGGCCATGCACCGCAACAAAATGACGCCGCCGGCATCGGTCGCTTTGAGATCTCCGCTACATTGAGCTTTGGAGCGACGAACGATTTGTCACTCGACTGAGCGCTGCCGCAAAATCAGGTGGCGGACCGGCTACCCACGGAGTGAAGGAAAGGCGAATGGCGCCAGAGAAGTAAGGTCACCTCAGCCGGATCAATTTCGAGGCGAAGTGCCGCCCGCTGATTGAAGGTCTGTTGACACGCCAATGGCGAGAGACTGATCTGGATATAACAACCGATCCATAGCCACGCTGACGCCAGCGATCATCAGGCAGCCGGCCAAGGTGAGCGCGGCCAGCAACAGCACCAAGTCTCGGTTGGAACCCAGCATCGTTCGGCCCCCCGGGCCCCGCCTAAAACGCAGAAGGCGAGAATTGGTTCCGAGAATTCGGGCCGCGACGAAAACCCCGGTCCTGGTCGCGACGCTGGGCGGCCCGACAATGTTTACGCCGATCGGAGTGCTACGGGTGCTGAACCGCCACGTCGAGCGGGTGTTCGATCCGTCGCACAAGGATCATCATTGGGGAAAGCCGAAGTTGAAAAGGGACGGATAGCCGTCCCTGTCACCTGACGGCCCGAACGTCGCCTATTCGCACAGGTTCACCGAATCGCTGTCGAGATGTTTCACGGCCGATAAGTCTGCATGTACCGGGTGGGCTTGCCACCGGCAACGGCGTCGAGTTCCTCGTCCGCAAGCCATACAACTTCGCTTTCAAATGAGATCCATGTCTGTCTCCCGTCGTGAGGCGAAGGGATCATCCGCTTCGCCTGGGTCAGGAGATTAGAAGCCCATCCGGTCGGGTTCTGTGATTTGGCGCACGGTAATCGGATTCGCCACCCGTCACACCAGTCACGACCTGAAATGCCTCATGGCCGGGTTATTCGTCCCTTGCCGAGGCATTCCTTGCATTTTGCAGGATAGATTTTGCGGCCCGGTTGCTCTGGCTGTTTGACCATCTGTGCCCCTGTGCCATCACAGGCGGGGCAAATAGTTTCGGTCAAAACTTCACGCTGTTTTTTCATAACGGTCAATCATCAAAACAAAACCAAAAGTTGAATTCATTCAAAAATGATAGTGGCTAGCCGCGACGGCGCAACGAAACTCTCTTCTTAACCTAACCGGTCAACGTTACCACCGCGCAGGTGTTCGCTTTGAACCCCTGTCAATCCACCACTATCTTTGGTCTGGGGTGATTGACTCAACTGGGCCGCTCTAAGAAATCGTAAGTAACGCGCGCAGCTTCGCGCTTGGCTGAATCAGGTCGCCAAGCGTATAACCGTCAAGAGATTCAAGAAATGCAGCGCTGGCCAGCTGCATAGCCCGACGCACGACGAATAAGGCGCGGGACGGGTCGCCCGGCTTCGTGCGCCGTACAAGTGGCATGTCAGGCTCGGTTTTGCGAACGACCTCTCCGAGTATGATCGCCTCGACCGGCTTTGCGAGCCGCAAGCCTCCACCGCGACCTCGAACACTTTCGACATAACCCGCGACACCGAGTTCATAGGCCACTTTCATCAGATGATTCTTCGAGATGTCGTAGCTTGCGGCGATTTCGGCAATGGTCGCCAGGCTGTCCTTCTTCAAGGCGAGATACATCAAAAGGCGCAGCGCGTAGTCCGTATGGACGGTCAGTCTCATTGTTCCTCCAAGGCGATAGCGAGATAGTCTTGATCATGGAATTGCAAGCGAAGCGCCTTCTTGATTAGCTCCGACAATGTCATGGCGAGCGGCACGCGCCTTTCGGCTTCTGAATGTTTCTGACGCCGGCAATGCAGGCTCCGGATGTTTCAGTCCAATTACAAAACCATCACCAACGGCCCTTTTTGCCCAACAATTCAGCAAATGCCTGTTTAGGAGGCGCCTGCTGCCTGCAACGTGGCTTGCATCACGTCCTTCACGGCGCCTCCGGTCGCCTCATGTGCTGAGGCTGATTCGTGATCTGCAGCGGACAACCTTCTGCAATGGATCACTGGAAGGCCACGCCGCTCACTCGACCTTCCAGTCTCGATGGCGATCCCCCGCTTTCGGCGGGACCAGCAAACGACCCTTGAGTCTGAAACGTTTGCAAGATGCGGGCCAGCTTCAGGCGCACTCCCGAAGATTGGCAGCCTGAGCCGTTCCGGTTCGCATTTGGAACCTCTCCCAGGCGCCGTAGAAATCCGAACAGAAATCGCAGGGCGCCTGCTGCTCATGGCCAGGCAGGCTTTTCGCGCGTAACAATTGAGACCAGGGCCGATCAGAGCCGCGCATCTTCCCCGCGCGATCCTGCTGTTGGCTACTGTCGGGGAACGCCTCTACGCAACGAGATCGAAGCCAGAGACGCAGACAAGCTGGAGGCCGCTCTTGGCGCATCACGCGGGAATACTACTGTTGGGCATCCTCGCTGCTTGCAATGAAGCGCCTCGCGTCAATTGCTGAGCGATGCAAGGGGTAAGAGTCATATTTCGATGGAAGATTTCGCGATCGCGATGGTCGACGAGTTTGAACAGCCGGCGCACAGCCGCCAGCGCTTCACGGTCGGATACTAGCCGCCAGCAGGTATCAGAAGGAGATCATCATGGCTGAGCATGCCTCCCCCAACAACGCATCCGTTGTCCTGACGAACCTGGGCAAGCTGCTCCCCGATCTTGAACTGCTCTATAAGGACATTCACGCCCATCCCGAATTGTCGATGCACGAGACGCGAACGGCGGGCATCGCCGCCGACAGGCTCAGGAAAGCCGGCTACGAGGTGACGACCGGGGTGGGCAAGACGGGTGTGGTGGGACTGCTTCGCAACGGCGACGGGCCGATCGTGATGCTGCGCGCCGATATGGATGCGCTGCCCATCGCCGAGAATACCGGCCTTGCCTATGCCAGCAAGGTCATAGCGACGGATGCTGAGGGGAACGCTATGCCAGTGGGGCATATGTGCGGCCACGACATGCATGTCGCCTGGCTGGTCGGTGCGGCGACATTGCTGTCGCAGGCGCGCGAGGCCTGGAAGGGCACATTGATGGCCGTCTTCCAGCCGGGTGAGGAAACCGCGCAGGGCGCCCAGGCGATGATCGATGACGGTCTGCTCGAACGCTTTCCCATGCCGGATGTCGTGCTTGGCCAACACGTCATGGTCGGTCCGGCCGGTTCCGTAGCCGGCAGCGCCGGGCCGATCACCTCCGCGGCGGACAGCCTGCAAATCCGTCTGTTCGGGCGCGGCGCGCATGGTTCGATGCCGCAGGCCAGCATCGATCCCGTTGTCATGGCGGCATCCGTCGTCATGCGGCTCCAGACCGTCGTGTCCCGCGAGGTTGCCGCAACGGACGCGGCGGTGCTCACGGTCGGCGTGTTGCAGGCCGGCACGAAGGAGAACGTCATTCCCGACGAGGCCGTCATCAAGCTCAATGTGCGGACATTCGATGCCGGCGTGCGCAAGCACGTGCTCGCCGCGATCGAGCGGATCGTCAATGCCGAGGCCGAAGCCTCGGGCGCCCCGCGCAAGCCGGAGATTACGCCGCTCGACCGCTACCCGTTGAATGTGAATGACGAGATCGCGAGCAACCGTATCGCCGAGGCGTTTCGCGCCTATTTTCCCGCCGATCGGGTGAAGCACACGGGGCCCGCGCCGGCGAGCGAGGATTTCGGCTGCTTCGGCACCGCATGGCACGTGCCTTCGGTGTTCTGGTTCGTAGGCGGCAATGATCCCAAGATTTATGCCACGGCCAAGGCCGCGGGCAAGCTGAATGAGTTGCCGGTCAATCACAGCCCACAATTCGCGCCGGTCCTGCACCCCACCATGGAGACTGGCGTCGAGGCACTGGTCGTCGGCGCGCTGGCCTGGCTTGGCGCAACCTGACGTGTTTTCGGGCCGAAGGCTACCGTGGGAGTGCGTTGTGTGGAAACACAGCGACGCGGTGGCGGCTTACGTATCGGATTTGTCCCGGTGCCGCTTCGTGCTTTCGGCTCGATACGTTAAGCTTTGGCGGGCGGAGCCATCATGATCACTATTGAAACTTTCGTGCATATACTTGACTTGGGGGGCACCTTCGTTTTCGCGATCAGCGGGGCGGTTGCCGCGGTCAATCGCCGACTCGACATTTTCGGCATCCTCGTCCTGTCCTTCGTGGCCGGAAATTTTGGTGGGATTGGCCGCGATTTACTGATCGGCGCGGTGCCGCCGGCCGCCCTAACCGATGGTCGATATTTGCTGGTTTCGGTCTTGGCCGGGCTCATCACCTTCTTCTCGTATGCCGGCGTCGACAGGCTGCGCAGTCCCGTGCTCCTGTTCGACGCGGCGGGACTGTCGTTCTTTGCAGTCGCCGGTGCGCAAAAGGCGATTGAGTTCGGATTGAGCCCGGTAATGTCAGCTCTTCTGGGAATGTTGACCGGCATCGGCGGCGGCATGACGCGCGACGTTCTCCTCGCGGAGATCCCGCAGGTGCTGCGTTCCGATCTATACGCCGTTGCAGCACTGGCCGGCGCGTCCATCGTCGTCATCGGCGATATGCTTGGTCTTTCCTATGGTGTCTCAGCTCTGGCCGGAGGGGCTTTGTGCTTCGGCCTTCGCTTCATGGCGATCAGACACGGCTGGCATTTGCCTGTCGCGCATCTGTCTGCGCAAGGACGCGCGGGAATAGACCCTTCGAACGATAAGAAACTGCACTGAAATTGTCGTTCAGTGGCGATCAGCATGTGTCCAGTGGCCGGTTGCTCGGCGCCTTGCCTCCGGCCGAGATGGATATCCTCACGGCATGGTCTTCATAACAACTTAGCGTCGACGCGCTGTTTTTGTCTGCCAAGGCACATATTGCAAGCGGGCTCCTGGCAATGTCGTGCAAATCGGAGCGAAGAGCGCCCCTTACTATTGTCAGTGGGACCCTGCCTAATTGCCTTAAGCCTCCCTGGCCTTTACGGAGTTCGGGGCCTTGGATTCCGTGTTGTTGCATTCATTGAAGTGTGAAGCAATTTCCACTTCGGCGAGCCGCTCCCACTTCTGTGCTTCGATTAAATATTTCCAACTATGTACAGGATCGAACGCCGCGAACTGACGGAACAGTGAACCCATGGCACGGCAATGTTGGACGCTTCCCATTTGCAACCCCTCCCCCGCTTCATATCCACAGATTATTCCGTCTCTTGCATCAGCGTCATTATGATGATGAGCAATAACTATTTTGGCTTCCGCGGCACATCATTCGCTGAGAAAGCCACTGGCAAACTGGCGTTCTGAGAAACCACCGAGCCAAAGGTGCGAAGCCGGAGAAATTTGCTTCTCTCAGCGGCCAAGTTGCGCAACTACGGCTGCTGACCCGCGGAACTCTCCGCACAATTTTGAGAGGCTTATTTTTCTATATCTATATCAGATACTTAGTGGCGTGCGGGGCAATCCTATACGAACCGGTCTCCCTGTTATTTGGCCGAAAGCAGGGTGATTT
>JBDTKD010000193.1:0-6018 GCA_039935515.1 Bradyrhizobium sp. | reverse complement strand
AACGCGATCTGCCGGCCGATGTGAAATGCGCAGCTCTCCGGTGATGGCGGTGTCGCAGGAGTTCGATCGCCATGATCACGGCGCGCGCTTCTTCCGCAACGCACAACGGAATTCAAACTGATATTTTCCCGGACCGATTCTAATTTGCATTGCTTCCGTTGTGGAACGGTACCATTCTGCCCGCAACTGGCACCGACCCGGTGGGTGCCAGTCATTGCCCAGAAGTGAGTTGCCGCCGTAAGCGGCATCGGCCACCGGAGGGGAAGCGAAGATGCCTAATCTCAATATCAACGGACATAATATGTCCGTCGAGGCGGCCAACGATACGCCGCTGCTCTGGGTCATCCGCGAACAATTGCAGATGACAGGTACCAAATTCGGATGCGGTGCCGGTCTGTGCGGTGCCTGCACCGTCCATATCAACGGCGAAGCGGTGCGATCCTGCCAGATGGCAGTGAGCGACGCCGTCGGCAAGAAAATCACCACCATCGAAGGTCTCAGCGCCAAGGGCGATCATCCACTGCAGAAGGCGTGGATTGCCGAGCAGGTGCCGCAATGCGGCTACTGCCAATCCGGCCAGATCATGCAGGCGGCCTCGCTGCTTGCGAAGAATTCCGACCCGACCAAGGAAGAAGTGGTGGCGCACATGGACGGCAATCTCTGCCGCTGCATGACCTATTCACGCATCCAGAAGGCGATCCTGCGCGCGGCTTCCGAAATGCGTACCGCCTCCAACGGCGGAACCGAGCGGAGGGCAACATGAATACGCATGTGAAAATCACCAGCGATGGCGTCGAGCGTGAATCCGTCGATTTGAGTCGCCGTTCGTTCCTGGTCGGCACCGCCGCGGCAGGCCTGGCGCTCGGCTATTCCACGGTCCCCGGCCTGCTTGGCGTCGACCCGGCATTTGCGGCAACGGCCAAGTTCGATCCCAGTGTCTGGTATTCGATAGCACCGAACGGGATCGTGACGGTCACCTGCGGCAAGGCCGACATGGGCCAGCACATCGCCTCGACCATGGCGCAGATCATCGCCGAAGAACTCGGTTCGAGCTGGAAGGACATGCGGATTCAGCTTGCTTCCAACGATCCGAAGTTCAACGACCCCGTGCTCGGCGCGCAGATCACCGGCGGCAGCTGGAGCACCATGATGAACTACGATGCGATGAGCCGCGCGGGTGCCGCGGGACGTATCGCATTGACGGAAGCCGCGGCCGCTTCGATGGGCGTTCCCGCCAGCGAACTCGCGGTCAAGGACTCCGTGATTTCGCATTCGAAGTCGAAGAAGTCGATGACGTTTGCCGAAATCGTCAAGAGCGGCAAGGCCACCAAGACCTTCACGCCTGACGAACTGAAGGCGATCAAGCTCAAGACCGCCGACCAGTACACCATGATCGGCGTCTCGGTCCCGCAGCTCGACATTCCATCGAAAACCAACGGCACGGCCAAGTATGGCATCGACGTCATGCTGCCGGGCATGGTGTATGGCAAGGTGGTGATGCCGCCGGTGCGCTACGGCGCCACGGTCAAGTCGGTCGACGACAGCGCGGCCAAGAAGGTGCCGGGCTTCATTAAGGCGGTCACCGTCGATGACAAGACGGCAACCACGACCGGCTGGGTGGTGGCCGTCGCCAACACCTATACCAACGCCAAGAAGGCTGCCGCGGCGCTCAAGGTGACGTATGACGGCGGACCCAATGCCAAGTTGTCGAGCGAATCGCTGCTCACGGAAGCCAGGCGTTTGCAGGGCCTCGATGATTCCGGCCTGTTCTTCGTCAAGAACGGCGACACTGCTGCGGCGTTTGGCACCGCGGCGAAGGTGATCGAAGCGGAGTACACCACCAACATCAACATTCATGCGCCGATGGAACCGATGAATGCCACGGCGCAGCAGCAAGGCGATATCTGGCACATCTACACCGGCAACCAGTTCGCAACGCGCTCCGGCGCGATCGCGGCGGGGGCAGCCGGCGTCGATCCCAAATTCGTCGTGATGCACCAGATGTATCTGGGTGGCGGCTTCGGCCGGCGTCTCGATGGTGACATGACCGTGCCGGCGGTGCAGGCGTCGAAGGCCGTCGGCAAACCGGTCAAGGTCATCTACTCGCGCGAAGACGACATGACCATGGACTTCTCGCGTCCGCTGACGTTCCAAAAGATCAAGGCCGGCGTCGACGGCGACGGCAAGGTGATCGCGCTCAACCATGACGTGGTCAGCGCGTGGCCGACCAAGCGCTGGGGAATCCCTGATTTCCTCACGCCGTCGGTCGACAAGAAGGGCGGACTCGACGGGTTCACCGTCAACGGTGCGGATTTCTTCTATACCGTGCCCAATCACAACGTCCGCGCCATTCTCAACGAGATGGCGCAGCAGGCCACGCCGTCCGGGCAATTGCGGTCGGTGGCGCCGGGCTGGACCTTCTGGGCAGTCGAAAGCATGGTCGATGAACTCGCCCACGCGGCCGGCAAGGATCCGGCGCAGTATCGCATCGACATGCTCGACGGCACGGGTGCCAATGCCGGTGGTGCGCAACGTTTGCGCAACACCTTGCTCGCCGCGATGGGCATGTCGGGCTACGGCACCAGGCAACTGCCGAAAGGCGAGGGCATGGGCGTTGCCTGCGTGTCGTCGCAGGAACGGGCGACCGCAAGCTGGACCGCCTGCGTGGCCCACGTTGCTGTCGCTGACTCAGGCGAGGTCAAGGTCAAGAAGCTGACCGTGGCCACCGATGTCGGCACCCAGGTGCATCCCGACAACATCCACGCCCAGGTCGAGGGTGCGGCATTGTGGGGCCTTTCGCTCGCCCTGTACGAGAAGGCGACGCTGAAGGATGGCGGCATCGAGCAGACCAACTTCGACACCTACACGCCGTTGCGGATGAGTCAGGTGCCGGAAGTCGCCATCAGCGTCATCGCCAATGGCGATCGCGCCACCGGCGTCGGCGAACCAGCGGTGACGGTGATTGCGCCTGCGCTGGCCAATGCGATCTTCAACGCCTGTGGCGCCCGCGTCCGTTCGCTGCCGATCACGGCAGAAGCGGTGAAGGGCGCCATGAAGGCATAGACCGCAACCGATCGTGTGACAACGAAGGTCCGCCGGGGCATTGCCCCGGCGGATTTTTTCGTCCTGCCGTGCTCGATCGTATCCGCCGCTAATGACAGCGCGATCTGTGCCGCACTCCACTCGCGCGCCGCGTCGTCCCCCGCGAAAGCGGGGGATCCAGTACGCCGCAGCCTCTCGGTCAATCGCTGACGCTCGGGAATACTGGGTCGCCCGGTCAAGCCGGGCGATGACCGCAACTTCTTCAATTTGTATCGATAACGGTACAGCGACATTGAGGATGCCCATTAAGCTGTGGGGAACCCATTGTCAGGTAGCTTGCGCCGTCAGTCATCAGCGCGAGCCACCGGGGATTCATGACAGCCCTAGCCAACGAGAATTCACCCAAACGCCGGCTGCTGCTGGCTTCCGATCGCAGCGATCAAAGCAGCGAACTGGCCAGTATCCTGCAGTCCGTAGGCGAGGTCAATACCATCGCGACCTCGAACATTCCCGAAGCGCCCGCGGGCGATTGCTCCGGGATCGTGGTCGATATCAATCTGCGCTCCGCCGAGAGCGTGCAACTGGTCCGCAACAAGCTGAGCGCGGAGGCTTACCGCAACATGCCTCGCCTGTTTGTTCTCGCCGACGCCCTGCATCACGGCTCGATGCAGGCCTGGGCGCTCGGCGCCACGGATACCATCGCGCGGCCGTTCGACGCGCGGGGAATCCTGCAGCGTATCCGCGCGGCATTTCCGGACAGCGCCGGCTTCGACGCTACCGAAAGCGGCAAGACGTTGAACACCGGCGTTGCCGCCGCGCACGCCGTGATGGTGAAGATATTCGAGAAGCTTCCGGCCGGCGTTCCCCTGACCTTCGACGATGTGGTCGAGGCGGAAAATAAGATCCTCAAGGCGATCAAGCACTCCTCGTTGCGGGCCTGGCTGACGACCGTTGGCTGCCATCACACCGCCAGCTATCGGCATTGTCTCTTTGTCACCGGCTTTGCCGTCGCGTTTGCGCAGCATCTCGGCATGCGCGACGACGATCAGCGGCGTCTAATCCGAGCGGCGCTGCTGCACGATGTCGGCAAGGCGTTCATCCCGGTTGCCATCCTGGACAAGCCGGCTGCGCTCACCGATGCGGAAATGGCGGTGGTACGCGGGCATCCCCGCCGCGGCTACGAGGCGCTGGCAGCGCAGGGTGGCTTCCCGCCGGAAATGCTGGATGTGGTTCTGCACCATCACGAATTCCTCGACGGCACCGGTTACCCCGATGGTCTCAGCGGCGATCAGATCAGCGACATCGTGCGCCTGATCACCATCGTCGATGTCCATGCGGCGATGATCGAGCAGCGCACCTACCGGTTGCCGTTCACCCACATCAAGGCGTTCGAGATCATGGAGCAGATGGACGACAAGCTCGACCCGCATTTGCTGCAAGCCTTCCGCCCGGTGGCCTTCGGTTCCTATTGACGGTTCCGGTCATTCCAGGATGGTGCGTCAGCACCAGCGCGCGCGCCGGAATGATGGCGGATGCCGCGTCGCTCCACGGCTGAAAGCATCGGTAGCCCGGATGGAACCCTCGGGTCACGCCTTCGGCGTGCCCAAGGATAAACTCCGCGCAATCCGGGAATCGCGAGGCGGATGGGATGGCCCCGGATTTCGCTTGCGCTCCATCCGGGCTACGCATCCTCACCGGCACCTGCCTCAGGCCGCATCGCCCTCATAGGATGAAATCTCGATCAGGCTGCCGTCGGGATCGCGGCAATAGACCGAACGCAGCGTGCCGCGGGCGCCCTGTCGGGCGACCGGGCCCTCCTCGATCGCCACGCCGCAGGCCTTGAGATGCGCCACCACCTGATCCGGGTGGTTTGTGGTGAGAAAGCACAGATCGTCGCTGCCGGCGGCTTCATGGTCCGCCGTGAACCACTCGACCTTGTCGGTGTCGCGCGGCCGCACATTGATCTTCTGATTGCCGAAGATCAGCGAGGTCCGCGGCGGCCTGCCCGCGCCGGGATCGAACACCCTGATTTCCATGCCGAGGATCCTGCGATACCATTCGGCCGAACGCGCGACATCGGAGACGTTGATCACGAGATGATCGAGTGCGTGGACCTTGACAGACATGGACCATCCCTTCGTTGCGACGCGCCGGCACTGCTCTGGCCGCGTCTGGCTTTGTTTGTTACAACGCGCTCGATCGTGAATTCAAGAACAACGCGTGGGGAGAAACACATGGCATCACGTCGCGCCGCGATGGGTCTTGCGGCCATCGGTCTTTCGGCTCTGATCTGGCCGGCCGGCGAGGCATCGGCACTGGATTATCCGACCCGGCCGGTTCGATTCGTGGTCGGATACCCGGCCGGCGGCGCCACCGATATTCTGGCGCGGCTGATCGGCCAGCGCCTCTCCGAGCGCCTGGGCCAGCAATTCGTGATCGAGAACAAGCCCGGCGCCGGCAACAACATCGGTACCCAGACCGTGGTTGACGCCGACCCCGACGGCTACACGGTCCTCCTTGTCAACCCCGCCAATGCCATCAACGCCTCGCTCTACGTCGATCTGAAGTTCAACTTCATTCGCGACATCGCGCCGGTCGCCGGCTTCGCCCGGGTGCCGAACGTAATGGTCGTTCCGCCGGATTTTCCCGCCAAGACCGTCGCGGAATTCATCGCCTACGCGAAGGCCAATCCGGGCAAGGTCAACATGGCGTCGTCCGGAAACGGAACCTCGATCCATCTTTCGGGCGAATTGTTCAAGGCGATGACCGGCGTCGACATGGTGCATGTGCCTTATCGTGGCTCGGCGCCCGCCATCACCGATCTCTTGAGCGGGCGGGTGCAGGTAATGTTCGACAACATGCCGTCGAGCATTTCGCACATCAAGGCGGGAACGTTGCGGGTGCTGGCGGTTACGACCGCGACGCGGTCGCCCGAGCTTCCGGACGTGCCGACCGTCGGCGAAACCGTGAAGGGCT
>JBDTKD010000192.1:0-3183 GCA_039935515.1 Bradyrhizobium sp. | reverse complement strand
ATCAGGCGGCGGACCGCCGCCTTGCTCGGCGCATCGAGATGGCAGATCGATTCGAGGCTGACGAGGCCTTGTGCGCGGAGCGCGCGGTCGAGCAGATAGGCGGTGGCTTCCTTCGCCGAAACCGGCTTCGGCGGCCTGTCCCAGCCGAAATGGCGCGCCATCAGCTCATAGGTCTTGAGCATGCCGTTGCGCTCGCTGATGGTGAGCGTGCCGGTGTAGAAGGCGAGCTGCAACGCCCGCTTCGACGGCTTGCGGCTGGCCCACAGATGTTCCTTGTCGGTCAGCACGTCGTCGTCGATGTCACGGATGGTCAGGGCGCCGCCGCGCCGGATCAGCGTCATCACCTTGCGCATGTCCGCCGGACTGACCGAACCGAACCACCGATGGCCTTCGCGCTGATGGCGCTTCATGGCCGGGATGAAGAAGCGCAAGTCCCGGGTCGGCACGTAAGACAGCGCATGGGTCCAGTATTCGAACACGGTCTTGTCGATGCTCTGGGCCTGGCGAAGATCCGCGCGCCGGTATTCGGGAATCCGGCTCCACAGCACATGATGATGGGAGCGCTCGATGACGTTGATGGTGTCGATCTGCACATAGCCGAGGTGCTCGACCGCCGCCGCGGTCGCCGGCGGCCCCTCGCCAAACGGCGCCGGCGTGTCGAGCCGCTGGGCGCGCAGCCAGACGCGCCTGGCGGCGGCCTTGGTCAGGGGGCGGGCTTTGTCGGCGGCGGGCATCGCGGCGGCAATGTAGCGAGATTCGCGCCGAATGTTTGGCCCGAAGTAAAAAGCAGCCTCTCAGTCCAGATCCTTATGTGGCGCTGTTTTGACAAGGCTCTGCTGATCGTCGAGGACCTTCTGCCGCTTAGCGTCCATTTGGACTTGGCTGACAAAGTTTCGAGTCAGCGCCGCAAGAGGCGAAAAGTAATCCTTCGCTACCGTGTAAATCTCCCGCGACCAGTCAACGGGATCGAGCAGGCTCACGTCATGTTCGGAACGCTTTTTCTGGCCCGTTTTGAAACCCATCATGACGCTCGCTCCGTCATTCCCGAAAACTCGCGGCGATTTCGATAAGCCACTTAACGACCTCGGCCAGCACATAGATAACAAGGCAACCGACGTCGAGCCAGAACAGAAGTTCGGACAGATAATAGCAAGTCACCCGAATTTCGTCGGGCACCCCGTATCGTTCCATCACGACGGTTGCATACGATAAGAATATAGCAATCCCGGCCACCGCCATAAAGAGGATGGCCGCAATCAAAATGTGGCGCAAGAAATGGAACAGAACCTTGAAGGACTCGGCCATTTCGGTTCCGCGATCTTCAGAATCCTAGAGTGCTGGGAATAACACCATTGCCTCTATCCTGAAGGATAAGTCCAAAGAAAATCAATCATAAGGCGAGTGGTACTGCGTGCTACAAGTACCACCCCAGGAGAGCACTCGACCAATTCGGAGGGCTGACTGTCGAATCAAGTGGGGCGGCGGCTGGAGGCGGCAGGTGGTCGAGACGGCAACCGGTGCGGCGAATTCGCGTCCGAGCCACCCGATCGGCGGTGTCAGCGCTTCGGCGGCCCGCCGACGCTTCCGGTCGCGACCTCCGCATCGCATGACGCCTTGCCGCGCTCCGGCGCGTCACATTTGTAAACATTGCCGGTAAGCCGGTCGATCAGCCACACATTCTCTTCGGTGGTGCTTTCGAGTCCCGCGAATCGGGTGCCAAGCGCGGTAATCAGCGCCGCCAGCAGGATCGCCGCGGCGATCATGGCCGCACCGATCAGGACCGGCATCGAGATCACCGTGCGGTCCGGCGTGATCGCGCGAGAGCCCTGATAGTCGCTTTGTCGCTTCGGAGTATGAAACACAGGCCGGGATTTCTTCTGTTCTTGTGCCGAACGTCGATCATGACCGCCTATCTTGCCGAATTATTGTCGGCACATCGGCGTTCCCGCGTCGGCATTGCGACCGCAGCATCGCAGCAAAAGAGACGGCACGCGAGCCGCCTCTTGATTTTTTGAGTCGTTCAACTCGCGGTTGAATCTGCGATCAATGACGCGCGCGGGAGGGTCCATGGGTGCGATGGCGGCTTTCAGCCGCCTTCATACGCCTTCCGGAGCCCGGCGATGTCTAGCTTGACCATCCGCATCATCGCCTGCATCGCGCGCTCGGAGCCGGCACGATCGGGACCGCCCAGCAACTGCAGCAGCACCGACGGCACGATCTGCCAGCAGACGCCATAGCGGTCCTTGAGCCAGCCGCATTGGTCGACCGATCCGCCATTGCAAGAGAGCGCGTCCCAGAGCCGGTCCACCTCGGCCTGATCGGCGCAGTCGATCTTGAACGAGATTGCATGGGTGAATTCGCGACGGGCGCCGCCGTTCAGCGCCATGAACTCCTGGCCGGCGAGCGTGAACTGCACCACCAGCACGGAACCCGCCTTTCCGGCGGGGCCGTCGATCGGGTTGCGCTGGATTTTCTCGATCCGGGAGTCCGGCAGCAGCGAAACATAGAATTTCGCGGCCTCCTCGGCTTCGCCATTGAACCACAGGCAGGGAGAGATCTTGGACATGCAGGCGTTCCTCTAAAGGTTGGATCGTCCGCAGGACGAACGACCCGACGCTGATCCGACAGCTTCGGAGATTTTTTTGCCGTCTTTGCGAGGAGCGCAAGCGACGACGCAATCCGACCTGCCCCGTCACGTTGTCACTTTGTCTCGGCGGGATCGCGGTGCACCGGATCGACCCACAGCACCGTTTCCGGCTTCTCCACCGGTTCGATGTCGAGATTGATCGCGACTGCCTGGCCGTCGCTGCGTACCAGCACGCATTCCAGCACCTCGTCGCGGCTGGCGTTGATCTCCTGGTGCGGCACATAGGGCGGGATGAAGATGAAATCACCGGGGCCGGCTTCGGCGGTGAATTGCAGATGCTCGCCCCAGCGCATGCGCGCCTTGCCCTTCACGACATAGATGATGCTCTCGAGATGGCCGTGATGATGCGCGCCGGTCTTGGCATCGGGCTTGATGGTCACGGTGCCCGCCCACAATTTCTGGGCGCCGACGCGGGCGAAATTGATCGCGGCCTTGCGATCCATGCCGGCGGTCGAGGGCACGTTGGGATCGAGCTGGTCGCCGGGAACGACGCGGACGCCGTCATGCTTCCAGCGGTCGTGATCGTGCGAATGGGT
>JBDTKD010000191.1:0-4114 GCA_039935515.1 Bradyrhizobium sp. | reverse complement strand
CGCATCCTTGCCTAGCGACGATATCGGCTGGCGATGACGGACCGGACGCAAACTCCACCACGGCTGGACGCGTAACCGAAAGTAACCTTGATCGGTTAGGTTAAGCGCCGAACTCGATTGCGAGATCACCTGATCACGGTAGCGTGCGGTGGCTTCGCTCCATCGGGTCACGCATGGCTACGGACAGTCACCATCTTCAGATCCCAAACGTGAGCGCCAAACCGGCCTGGGCCGAGGTATGGCACCTCTGGACTGTTTTCATTCCGCGGCGATCGATCACCGGTCGGCTGGTGTTCGGGCAGGTGTGGCGACGGCACGACGGCCGGCGCTGGATCTACAAGAAATTCGTCGAATATCGTTGACCGGCGCTATTCCCGGCCGGCCGCTACGTCCCTGTCTGCGCTCCAATGCGCGGAAAGCGCGCTGGCCTTTCTCTCCCCATCTTCCCCGGTTATGACGTCGGCATGGTTCATCGAATCGTCGCCGTTGCCGCCTGGGCGGTACTGATCTTCATCATCTATGCGACGATCTCGCCGATCGGGGACAGGCCGACCCTGCCTGCGCCGACCACCTTCCAGCATCTCGCCGCCTTCGGAGCGCTCGGCGCGCTGTTCTGCCTGGCCTATCCCCGGCAAATCGCTCTGGTGTGCCTGATCGTGCTCGGCAGCGCGCTGACGCTGGAACTCATGCAGATGCTGACGCCCGATCGCCATGGCCGTGTGCAGGACGCAATCGAGAAAATATCGGGTGGTGCCGCCGGCATCCTGGGTGGCCGCGCGATCCTCCATTTCGAGCAAGCCCGCCGCTGGTTTCGGTGTTGAGGTCGCCTGTCGAGACCAAGATCAAACTGTTGCTCAGGAAGTAGCCGTCCGGTTGCGGCGAGATCGGCCTATGCCTCCTCGGCACCCGCCTTGGCCACATGATCCAGCAGGTCCGGTGGCGCAGCAACAAAAGTCACACCGATCCGTTTTTGCTGGATCCAGGCAATCCGGCATTCCCGCACCGAGGAGCCGTTGGCCATCACCAGGCGAAAGCGGGACGGCACAAAGGCCGGGTTCTCGACATCGATGGCAGCGCCCTCGGGCGAAATGTTCCGCACCATGCAGCTCATGACGGAACCCTCCGCCGACACATAGGCCGGCTCGTCGATTTCCGTCCGTTGATACTTTCGCTTCTCTTCCATAGGCCTTCTGCCTTGCCCGCTGCCTAGGATAGCCACAAACCTTAAACAAAGCTTATGGGTCCTCGCCTTCCTCTACGATCCCGGCGGTGTCGGCGTGGAGCTGAACTTTCCCAAATCATAGCGGCGGCCCGATTCCCGACAAGGTCATGACTCCGCCATGTATCGGGCGTGGAACGGTCAGCGTATCTTCAACTTCGCATGACGAGTTGGCGCGCCGCGCCGCTGCGGCGGGATAGCCGGGTGCCGCGCCTTCAACTTACCCCAGGGGCTCGCGCGCCCGGCTATTCGCGGCGCCGATCTTGCAACCTGCTGGTTTAGCGCAATTTCGACCTTAATGGCTTCATCCTTCGCGACGCATCGCTTGGCGATGCTCCTCAGGACGAGGTCCCATATCAGACCCTCATGGTGAGGAGCGCGCCTTCGCGTCTCGAACCATGAGGCCTTGGGAGAGCGACAATGATCCGCGTGAACCGGAAAACGCTATAGCTAATCGAGCCCTCGCTCGTGGCTGAGGCGCACCATTTCCGCGATGAAGACGGCCCTTTGCTTGTCGTCGAGGCTTGTGAACAGCGGCTCGGCGGCATCGGCGACGTTGCGCTGATCGATGGCGCGATCGTTCAGGAACTGAGCCTCGTTGCGCATCTGCTCGATGATGTCGTCAGGCGGGTCACGCTTGGCGCGGGTCAATCGCAGATTGAGGCGGTCGGCGCCGTTGTGGCTGAGATAATGCATCGCGCTGCTGAATCCCGACCAGTTCTTTGCCTGCACGGGCGTCAAGTTCAATTCCGCCTTGATCCGATCGATATTGGAATCGCTGTTGGCGACAATCTGCTCGGCGGTCAATTGCGGCGCGCTCTCCTGGGTCAGCACCGCCGTTTGCTGCGGGGGTACCGCCGCCGCTTCCGGGGCCGGCGCGGCGGCTTCCGGGGCCGGCACCGCCGCCGCATCCTGGGCGGGTGCCCCTTGCTTGGCCGCCTTCCCACCCTTGGCGGCTGCTTTGGTCGCCTTGGCGGGGCCGGGCTGCTTCGCTGCGTTCGGCGCATTGCTCCCGTTCGCGGCGGGCGATTGCGCATTGTTCCCGACGCCAAGCACGCCGGTGAATACGCCGACGACGCCACCGATTGCGCCTCCCAATACCCCACCGACCGGTCCCGCCGCCTTGTTGCCGGCCTGAGCCCCTTGCTGAACCCCCTGGACCAGTCCTTGTGCGACCACCGCCGCTGGCGCGCACAGCAACGCCACGGCCACCAACCCAACCCTTAGCGGCACAAGCGTCGTCAGCGTCATTCTCTGATCTCCATGGTCGAAATGGTCGAATTCGATCTGACGGCGGAGCGCATTCGGGCGGCGCGTCGCTGCTGGTGCCAACACTAGCGGCTTCGCACCGCGCAAGTCTACCGTCACGCCGGGGCACACGGCGATCGACGAGGCGGCGAGGCGTGTCAGGTTGAAGCCTGCGGCGCATTTACGCACCTTCCAGGTCCTGCCGCCGGCGCGACGTGTGCGGCGCAGTATTTGCCTCAAATTTTCGCAAAACACGCCCCGCCGAGTCAACCATCGGTCTCAGGACATCAAAAGCCCGCAGGCCGAATTAAAGCACAACGTTAGTTCTACACTCACCTGCGCCGGGTTTCTCGACAGACGCACGTAATTCTGCTCTGATCGCCGCAACGAAATCTCCGCGCCGCCTCCTAGGGCCTGCCCGGCGGCGAAGGAAAACAACAATAGCGGGATTTCAGTCTTGCCTCGATTGGTTCACTGGGAGCGAACACCATGACTCGGAACAAGCTGTCTCGACGACAATTCGTAGCCGCTACCGCACTATCATCCGCGGCGCTGGTCTCAGCGCCCTATATCCGAACGGCTTATGCCGCCGGCAAATTGACCATGGGTTTCTGGGATCACTGGGTGCCCGGCGCCAACAAGGCCTCCACCGATCTCGTCAACGAATGGGCCGCCAAGGAGAAGGTCGAGGTTTCGATCGACTACATCACGAGCCAGGGCAACAAGAACCTCGTGACCATCGCCGCCGAGGCCCAGGCAAAATCCGGCCACGACATCCTGGCGATGCCGACCTGGTGGCCGCACGCGAACTCCGAACAGATGGAACCCGTCAACGACATCATGGAGCCACTGATCAAGCAGAACGGCGATGTCAACGGCACCGTCAAATATCTCGGTCAACTGGACGGCAAATGGCTCGGCGTCCCCGCCTGCATCGGCAGCCAGATCAAGGGTCCCTGCTCGCGCATCGACCTGATGAAGAAATACGCCAATATCGACGTCCAGGAGATGTATCCGGCCGGCAGTCCGCCGAAAGCGGACAACTGGAACACCGACACCTTCCTGAAGGCGGCGGAAGCCTGCCACAAGGGTGGTTTCCCGTTCGGCATCGGGCTCGGCGAGACCTCCGACAGCGTCGATACCGCAGGCGCGTTCTTCCAGGCGTTTGGTGCCGAACTGGTTGATGGCAAGGGCAACCTCACGGTCAAGACCGATGCGGTGCGCCAGGTTCTCGAATTCTATAAGAAGCTGATCGCCTTCCTGCCGGAGGGAGTGGCGGCGTGGGATGATGCCTCCAACAACAAATGGCTGGTTTCCGGCAAGGGCGCCATGATCATGAATCCACCCAGCGCCTGGGCGGTCGCCAAGCGTGACGCGCCGCAAATCGCGGAACAATGCTGGACCCATGGCTTCCCGGTCGGACCGAAAGGCCGTTTCGCGCCGTTCCTGCCTTTCTTCTGGAACATCTGGAGCTTCTCCAAGAACAAGGAAGCCGCCAAGAGCCTGTTGGTCCATCTGTCGCAGCCGGAATCGATCGCCAAGCTGGTCCAGGCGAGCGGCGGATATGACCTCCCGGCATACGCAAAGCTGACAACGCTGAAGACCTGGGCCGAAGAAGGTCCGCCAAAGGGTACGCTGTTCAGCTAT
>JBDTKD010000190.1:0-7224 GCA_039935515.1 Bradyrhizobium sp. | reverse complement strand
GGCGGCCAGGCGCGTCGATCGGCGAGGCTGGTCTCCGCCCGGGTGGCGCCTTTTGCGGCGCCGCTCTGCTCGGCGCGGCCAGGCGCGAGCTTCGCCGTCACCTCGGGCCGTGGCAATGCCATGCCGGTCGTGCCATCAGCAGGAATTTTCGCGGGCGGCGGCGCGGCATTCGTCGACCAGATATCGACGGCGGCGAGCAATCCCGTCGCTTCCGTCCGGAAAGGAGCCTGTTGCGCGCCGCTGTTCGCGCCAAGGCCGTCCTGCGCGACTGATAGATCGATGCCACTCATTCTACGCAACCACGTTACGCCGACACTCATGTCAGGATGACACGCTGCGACACTGTTTGCCAGCGCAGGATGCGGGTTTGGGCGAAAATACGGTCAGCGCCCACAGCTTGACTGTGTTGGTCCTGCAATGTGCCGCGTTGCGGCCTGCAACGGAGACTCGATCAGGTTTTTTTCGCTATCTCGGCGAGCGCATGCATCGCGGCGATATAGCCGTAAGGCCCCAATCCGCAGATCACGCCGGTCGCGACCGACGAAATCTTCGAATGCCGGTGATATTCGTCGCGGGCATGGATGTTGGAAATGTGGACTTCCAGCACGGGTCCCTCGAACGCCTTGATCGCATCGAGGATGGCGATCGACGTGAAGGAATAGCCGGCCGGGTTGATGATGATGGCGTCCGCGCTCTGCCGTGCCGACTGGATCAGGTCGACCAGCTCGCCCTCGTGGTTCGACTGATGAAACGAAAGTTCAAGCCCGAGGCGCGCCGCATTCTGCTCACAGTTCTGCTTGATCTGCGCCAGCGTGGTGGTGCCGTAGATATGCGGCTCCCGGACCCCCAACAGATTGAGGTTGGGGCCGTTCAGGATCATCAATCGTTTCAACATGCTTCCTCCTCGTCTCGAGGCCGTGGTAGGCTGCGTCATCGTCGCCTTAACGGCCAATGCTCATGTTCAATCGTAGATGGAGAGCCACATGGCAACAAGTGTCAAACAGATGCTGGAAGCTGCAAACGCGGTGGTCCCGAAGATCACGCCGGATCAGGCAGCCGAAATGATCAAGAACGGCAACACGCTGGTGCTCGATGTGCGCGACGCGCCGGAGGTCGCCGCCAGCGGCAAGGTCGCCGGCGCCGTGAACGTGTCGCGCGGCATGCTGGAATTCCGCGCCGATCCTGAGTCGCCCTACCACGACAACAACTTCGACAAGGGCAAGGCGGTGATCCTGTATTGCGCCTCCGGCGGGCGCTCCGCGCTGGCCGGCAAGCTGCTCAAGGATATGGGTTACGACAAGGTCTACAATGTCGGTGGCTTCAAGGATTGGACCGGGGCGGTCGACAAGACTTGACCATGTTCAACCGCGTTAATTTGTCTGAAGCAATCAAGTCCGTTGACGCGATACCAATCGAGCCAAGACAAAAACGGCCAGGTCATTCGACCCGGCCGTTCAAATCTTGCAGTCGCTAACCTCGCCCGGCACTCCAGCCTTCAGCTCGCCTTCTGCTCCGGCGCCGTTGCAGTGCGCTTCTTCTCGATCGCCCGCTTCAGCTCCAGCGCACGGGGCGACAGCACGTCGGCCTTGGCCTTGAGCAGGAAGGCGTCGAGGCCGCCATTGTGGTCGACCGATTTGATCGCGTTGGTGGAGACGCGCAGACGCACGTTCCGCCCCAGTGCGTCGGAAATGAAGGTGACATTGCACAGGTTCGGCAGGAACCGGCGCTTGGTCTTGATATTGGAATGGCTCACCTTGTGGCCGACCAGTGGGCCCTTGGCGGTCAGTTCGCAGCGCCGCGACATTGGCAGAAAATCCTCTTCCATCCCTGCCTTCCGTCGCTTGGGGCGCGGGCGCAGGGGGTCAAAATCACGTCCGTTTTCAGGAACCGCGGACGTATAGGGGCAGAGCGGCCGGGCGTCAAGGTTTTGCAGGGAAAAGCCGGCTTCCAGGCGTCCCCGACCCCCGATGCCATCATATAATCGGCGCATTCGCCCGCGACATCAGGACCGCGCGCGCGGGCGGTGGCTTACCGCCGGATTTGCTCGAAAAAGCGCGCCAACCTGAATTTGCGCGTATTTCGTTCGCAAAACCGCGACCACGATTAGGTCCAGCCAAGGCTTTTTCTGGATGCGCGTTGTTTGCCGGATATTCCCGCTTAAATGAACATTCGATCCCGACTTGAGGACCGCTTTTTCGTGACAATCCATCGCATGATTTCACCCCGGCCGGCCGGATCTCCGCTGCAGGTGCTGGGCGGACTGTGCGCCGGCGTCCTGCTGCTGCTGGTTCCGCAGCACGGCGCGCTGGCCCAGGGCCGGCTCGATGCGCGTTATGAGGCGACGCTCGCCGGCATCCCGGTCGGCAAGGGCGCCTGGACCATCGACATCTCTGAGGATCAGTTCTCTGCCGCCGCCTCCGGCGGCACTGCGGGACTGCTCAAGGCCTTCTCCGGTGGCTCGGGCACCGGCGCCTCGCAGGGCCGCGTTGTCAACGGCGCGCTGGTGGCGACGAATTATTCCGCCACCACCACGACTTCGAAGAAGTCCGAAGCCATCCGGATGGTTCTGGCCAACGGCACTGTCAAGGAGTATGCGATCGAACCGGAGCCGCCGGTCGATGCCGACCGGATTCCCGTCACCGAGGCGCAGCGCCGCGGCGTCTTTGATCCGATGACGGGATCGATGCTGCATGTCGCCGGAACCGGCGAACTGCTCAGCCCGGATTCCTGCCGCACCGGAGCTGCGATCTTCGACGGCCGCATGCGCTACGATCTCAAGCTCGACTTCAAGCGCATGGAAATCGTGAAGGCCGAAAAGGGCTATCACGGTCCGGCCTTGGTCTGCGCGATCTATTTCTCGCCGGTCGCAGGTTACATCCCCGATCGGCCCGTGATCAAATACCTCGCCGCCCAGCGCAACATCGAAATCGCGTTCGCACCGATCGCCGGCACCCGCATCCTGGTGCCGTTCCGGATGGTGGTGCCGACGCCGCTCGGCAATGCCATGCTGGAGGCCACCCAGTTCTTCACCCAGGCCACCCCGCCGCGCATCGCCAAAACGCAGTGATGTCCAAGCCGTCGTTCCGGGGCGATGCCAAGCATCGAACGCGGCCGTACTTGCCGTCATGCCCGGGCTTGTTCCCGGGCATTCACGCCCTTCCTTCCGGTGAGACCGCAAGACGTGGATGGCCGGGACAAGCCCGGCCACGACGAGTGTCTGGGGTGGATGCCCGGGCGTGACGAGCGCGTTCTGACGAGGCGGAACCCCAAGGAATCCTGTTGACTCTCTTCGACTTCTGATTCGACTCGGCGGCGACGCCAATTTTAAGGATTTTGTCCAAAAACCGCCGCTTGTGAGACCGCGGCAAACTTGATCTAGTGCAGCAGTTAGCCCTACAACGCGAGATGTTGCGGTGAACGAAGCCGGAGTGGACGGGAGTCAGCGATTCGGGCGCGATTCGTTCTCAACCCGTTCCAGAGCTTAAGCCGCGACCCTGCAAGCGTCGCATTGTGAAACACTTCGCCAGCCCAGCGACGGCAGAAACACCCGAAAAATATGACTTTCTCCTCTTCGTCCACGTTCGCCAATGAACGGGCTCCCGGCGCCGGCGTCACCGCGGTGCTCGGGCCCACCAACACCGGCAAGACCCACCTCGCGATCGAGCGGATGCTGGCGCACTCCTCCGGGCTGATCGGGCTGCCGCTGCGGCTGTTGGCGCGCGAGGTCTACAACAAGATCGCCGATCGCGCCGGTGCGGATTCGGTCGCGTTGATCACCGGCGAAGAGAAGATCAAGCCGGCCAAGGCGCGGTTCTGGGTCTCCACCGTCGAGGCGATGCCGCGCGATCTCGACGTCTCCTTCCTCGCGGTCGATGAAATCCAGATTGCCGCCGATCTCGAGCGCGGCCATGTCTTCACCGACCGCATTCTGCACCGGCGCGGCCGCGACGAGACGTTGCTGCTCGGCGCCGCCACCATGCGCCCGATCATCGAGCGGCTGTTGCCGGGCGCTTCGATCGTGACCCGGCCGCGGCTGTCGCAGCTCGAATTCGCCGGCGACCGCAAGATCACGCGGCAGCCGCGGCGCACCGCGATCGTCGCCTTCTCGGCGGACGAGGTCTATGCCATCGCCGAACTGATCAAGCGTCAGCATGGCGGGGCGGCCGTGGTGCTGGGATCGCTGTCGCCGCGCACCCGCAATGCGCAGGTGGCGATGTTCCAGTCCGGCGACGTCGATTATCTGGTCGCCACCGACGCCGTCGGCATGGGGCTCAATCTCGACGTCGATCACGTCGCCTTCGCCTCCGACCGCAAATATGACGGCTATCAGTTCCGTCGGCTCAATCCGAACGAGTTCGCACAGATCGCCGGCCGCGCCGGTCGCGCCACCCGGGACGGCACCTTCGGCACCACCGGCCGCTGCGCGCCGTTCGAGCCTGAACTGGTCAACGCGCTGCAGAACCACAGCTTCGAGAGTGTAAAAGTCCTGCAATGGCGCAATTCGAAGCTGGATTTTTCGTCGCTTGGCGCCTTGCAGGTGTCGCTGGCGCTGTCGCCGTCTCATGAGGCGCTGACCCGTGCCCCGATCGCGGAAGACCTGCGCGTGCTCGACCACGCCGCGCGCGACGCCGACGTGCGCGACATGGCGCATGGGCCGGCTGCGGTGGAGCGGCTGTGGGATGCCTGCCAGATTCCGGACTATCGCAAGATCGCGCCGGCCGCGCATGCCGAGCTGGTGACCAACTTGTTCGGCTTTCTGATGCAAAAAGGCCGGATTCCGGACGCCTGGTTCGCCGCCCAGGTCGACCAGGCCGATCGCGTCGACGGCGACATCGACACGCTATCGGGTCGGATCGCGCAAATCCGGACCTGGACCTTTGTCGCCAACCGGCCGGACTGGCTGGCCGACCCCGAGCATTGGCAGGGGATCACCCGCGAGGTCGAAAATAAATTGTCCGATGCGCTGCATCAACGGCTCACGGAGCGTTTCGTTGATCGCCGTACCAGTGTATTGATGCGCCGCCTGCGGGAGAACACGATTTTGAATACGGAAATCGGCAAGACCGGTGAAGTGATCGTAGAAGGCCATGTGATCGGCCGGCTCGACGGATTCACCTTTGCGCCGGATGCTGCGGAAGCCGGGTCCGATGCCAAGGCGCTGCAGGCGACCGCGCAAAAGGCGCTGGCCGGCGAAATCGACGCCCGGGCCGAAAAACTCTCCGCCGCGCCCGACGAGCAATTCCTGCTGGCCTCCGACGGCACCATCCGCTGGACCGGCGATGCGGTCGCAAAACTGGTGGCGGCCGACGACGCGCTGCATCCGCGCCTGCGCATCATCGCCGACGATCGCCTGACCGGCGCGCCGCGCGAAGCCGTGCAGACCCGGCTCGAACTGTGGCTGAAGACGCATATCGAGAAATTGCTGGGCCCGCTGTTCGACCTTGCCAAGGCCGAGGACGTCACCGGGATCGCGCGCGGCATCGCCTTTCAACTGATCGAAGCGCTCGGCGTGCTGGAACGGGCCAGGATCGCGGCCGAGATGAAAGATCTCGATCAGCCGTCGCGGGCTTCGCTGCGCAAATACGGCGTGCGGTTCGGCGCCTATCATATCTACATGCCGCCGCTGCTGAAGCCGGCGGCACGCGCGCTGGCCTCGCTGCTGTGGGCGCAAAAGCAGGACACGATCGACATGTCCGTGCTGCAAGGGGCGCAGCACCTTGCCGGCAGCGGCCGAACCTCGTTCCCGGTCGACAAATCGCTCGATCGCGATGCCTACCGTGTGCTCGGCTACAAGCAGTGCGGCGAGCGCGCGGTACGGGTCGATATCCTGGAGCGGCTGGCCGATCTCATTCGTCCGGCGCTGGCCTGGCGCGAAACCTCGTCGGGCGACAAGCCGGCCGGCGCATTCGACGGCCGCAGCTTCGTGGTGACGCAGGCGATGACCTCGCTGACCGGCTCGGCCGGCGACGACTTCGCCTCGATCCTGCGCGCGCTCGGCTATCGCATGGAGCGCCGCCCGGCGCCGCCGCCGAAACCGGCCGCGGTCGAAGCGCCGCCCGCGGCAACCGATGCTGCGCCAGCCGGGGATATCGCCGATATCACCAGTGCCGCGCCGTCCGCCGGCGAAGCTGTTGTCGCGCCGGCCGCGGCCTTGCTGCCCGATATCGCCTTCGCGCCGGCCCTGCCCGAGCCCGCATTGGTTGCGCCCGAAACGGCCCAGCAAGCTGCGCCCTCCGAACAAGCTGCGCCTTCTGAAACCGCAGTGGCTTCTCCGGAAGCCGAAGCCGATGTGGCCCAGCCGGAACCGGCGGCCATCGAGGCGGCGACCGAGACCGTTGCCGCGCCGGAGGCGGACGCTGCTGATCCCGCCGCGGCGGTTCCGGAAATGGTCGAGGTCTGGCGGCCCGGTGGGCGGTCCGACGACCGCCGGCCGCGCCATGACCGCAGCCGCCACCGCCATCAGGGCCATCAGGACCGTTCCCAGGAGGGTGCTGCGCCGGCGGTGGCGGCGGGCGAGGCCGGCGAGGGAGAAAAGCGCGAGCGCCATGGGCGTGGGCGGAGGCACCGCAACAATGATTTCCGCAAATCCCGCCCCGATGCTCCGGTCGAGGCCGCGACGCCCGGCGCCGACGGCGCGCCGGCGAGCGAGCCGCGGGGCGATCAGGGCCGCCCGCCGCGTCCGCGCTTCGAAGGCAAGGGCAGGGAACGCGACCGGGACAACGGCAAATTCGGCGGCGGCCGTGACAAGGGTGGGCGCGACAAGGGTGGCCGCGACAAAGGCGGCCGCGACAAGCGCCCCGATGGCGGCCCGTCGCACCGGCAATACGCCACCAGCGCCGCGCCGCGCGAGCGCCCGGTCGACCCCAATTCGCCGTTCGCCAAACTGGCGGCGCTCCGGGAGCAGCTCGCCGCCAACCGCAAGGATCAGCACTAAGGCCAGTTCGGTTCTGATTGGACCAGGACTGGGCTTTAGCTTTTTTGACGCGTTTTCTTCACGCAAACCGGTACCCACTTCGCTTGAAAACGCGGTAGCGTCCTGCCGGTCCGTCCTCGAAGTGGTGTCGCTTGGAGCGCCAGCGTCTCGATAAATGGCTGTGGCATGCGCGGGTGGTGAAGGCCCGCACCAGCGCGACCGCGCTGGTCGAGACCGGCCATGTCCGCATCAATGGCGTGCGCGAGAAGTCGCCCGGCCATGCCGTCAAGGCCGGCGACGTGCTGACGGTC
>JBDTKD010000189.1:0-4395 GCA_039935515.1 Bradyrhizobium sp. | reverse complement strand
TTCTCAATCGTCGCGGAGTGCTCCGGCCGTGACGGCCCTTGCCCAGATCGCGGTCCAGCGGCTGGCGCGTTTCGTGCTGGTTACGCAAGATGCCGCGAGGCTCTGCCGTTTTTATGAACAGGCGATGGGTTTCTGCCGATTGGCGGCCGGGCGCCATTCGGAGTCCGGCACCGGTGCCGATAGCATGACGCTTGTCCTCGGGCGCGAGTTCGTCGAACTGCTTCAATTCGATCTTCCCGGCCGCCCCTATCCGGGCGCGGCATCCGCTTCCGATCTGTGCTTTCAACATTTCGCGATCGTGGTTGCCGATATCGAGAAGGCCTATTGTCGGCTTTGCGGCGTGGACGGATGGCGTGCGATCTCGACCGAGGGCCCGCAGCGGCTGCCGGCATCGTCTGGCGGTGTCTCCGCCTTCAAATTCCGCGACCCCGAGGGGCATCCGCTTGAATTGCTGGCATTCCCAGACGGAAAATCACCGGCCCCCTGGCAGGCCCGGCCGAATCGCGAACTCTTTCTCGGCATCGACCATTCGGCGATCGCTGTTTCCGACAGCGCCCGCAGTATTGCGTACTATCAGGCCCTGGGGTTGCGGGTGGCGACGCGTTCGCTGAACAGCGGCTGCAAGCAGGCGAATCTCGACGGTGTCGGCCATCCAGAGGTCGAGGTCACGGCGCTGGCGCCGCGCCAGGCTACGCCGCATGTTGAATTGCTATGCTACCGATCGGCAGCGCATCATGGCAAGGCCGCGCTTCGCGACAGCGACGTTGCCGCTACCCGCCTGATCTTCGAGCTTGACCGGCACGCCCTTGAAAACCGGGAGAGCCGGGAGATCCTGATCGATCCGGATGGCCATCGCCTCGTCCTCGTCGCGCCCTCCCTAGTCGCCAAATCGGAGTGAACCCATGGACTCAATCGAAGCCTCCGCAACCCCGTCGACGGCGCCGCCAGTCGCGGTTCACAAGCTCCTGATCGGGCAGAAGGCGCTGGTGACCGGCGCCAATTCCGGGATCGGCAAGGGCACGGCCATCGCATTGGGACAGGCCGGCGCCGATGTCGTCGTCAATTATGTCGACGACGATGCCGCCGCCGACGCCGTGGTCGAGGAAATCAGGCGCTCCGGCGCCAGGGCCCTTGCGCACAAGGCCGACGTTTCCTCGGAAGATCAGGTCGCCGCGATGTTTGCGCGCATGATCGGAGAATTCGGCACCGTCGACATTCTCGTCAGCAATGCCGGCCTGCAACGGGACTCGGCGTTTCATGACATGACACTGGACAAATGGAACAAGGTGCTGAGCGTCAACCTGACCGGGCAGTTCCTGTGCGCGCGCGAAGCGGTGCGGGAATTCCTGCGCCGCGGCGTGGTGCCGTCGGTATCGAGCGCGGCAGGGAAAATCATCTGCATGAGCTCGGTTCATCAGGAGATTCCATGGGCCGGCCATGCCAACTACGCCACATCCAAGGGCGGCATCAAACTGATGATGGAAAGCATGGCGCAGGAGCTCGCGCCGAAACGGATCCGCGTCAATGCCATCGCGCCGGGCGCGATCCGCACACCGATCAACACCGCGGCCTGGCAGACCAGGGAGGCCTATGACGCGCTGATGACGCTGGTGCCCTATGGCCGGATCGGCGAGCCCGAGGATATCGCCCGCGCGGCTGTCTGGCTCGCCTCGGATCAGTCCGATTATGTGGTGGGCACCACGCTGTTTGTTGACGGCGGCATGACGCTCTATCCCGGATTCGCCACCGGCGGCTAAAGGGATCGAAGATGTCGGACCACTATGACGTGATTGTCATTGGCAGCGGCCCCGGCGGCGGCTCGGTCGTCCACCGGCTGGCGCCGACCGGCAAGCGGATCCTGCTGCTGGAGCGCGGCGACTATCTGCCGCGCTCGCTCGCCAACTGGGATTCGCAAACGGTGTTTGTCGACGGCGCCTATCAGGCGCCCGAGACCTGGTACGGCGCCGACGGAAGCAGCTTTCATCCCGGACTGCAGTATTATGTCGGCGGCAATTCCAAGGTTTACGGTGCCGCCCTGTTTCGGATGCGGCAACGCGATTTCGACGACATCGTCCACAAGGACGGCCTGTCGCCGGCGTGGCCGCTGAAATACGATACGTTCGAGCCTTATTATGCCGAGGCGGAGCGGCTCTTCCACGTCCATGGGCGGCGCGGCGAAGATCCCACCGAGCCGGCTTCGAGCGGCGCATTTCCGCATCCGCCGGTTTCGCATGAGCCGCGGATTGCCGCGCTTGGCGAGAGCGTGGCCAAAGACGGCCTGCATCCGTTTCATCTGCCGCTTGGTATCCTGCTCGACGAAAAGGACGGCAAGGCGACGCCGACCAGCATCTGCATCCGCTGTGACGCCTTCGACGGCTTTCCCTGCCTGTTGAACGGGAAGGCCGATGCCCAGGTGGTCTGCATCGATCCGGCATTGCAGGCGCATCCGAACCTGACGCTGCTGACCGGCGCCTATGTTTCCAGGCTGGAGACCGATGCGCCGGGCCGGGCGGTGACCGGCGTCCGTGTTACCCGGAACGGCGAGGAGGAGCGATACTCGGCCGACATCGTCGTCGTCGCCTGCGGCGCGCTGTCGTCGGCGCTGCTGCTGTTGCGATCGGGCGGTGACAGCCATCCGAACGGCCTTGCCAATGGCTCCGGTCAGGTCGGGCGCAACTACATGCGGCATAACCAGTCGATCCTGATGGCGCTGATGCGCGAGCCCAACGACACCGTGTTTCAGAAGACGCTCGCGGTCAGCGACTACTATTTCGGTTCCGACGACTGGGAATATCCGCTCGGCCTGATCCAGATGTGCGCGAAATCGCATGGCGCGCAGATTCGCGGCGAGGCGATACCCGGCTGGCTCGAATGGGTTCCGAAGATGCCGTTCGAAGAGATGGCGCGCTATTCGATGGATTTCTGGCTGTCGAGCGAAGACCTGCCGCGCCCCGAAAATCGCATTTCCTACGACCACGGCCGGGTGTGCCTCGACATCAGGCAGGCCAACATGGAAGCCCACCATCGTCTGAAGAAAAAGCTCGAGGGGATGTTGAGCCGGGCCGGCGCGCATCCGGTTTTGCTGGAGCGGAGCCTGTATTTCGGCAAGAACATTCCGATCGGCGGTACCGCGCACCAGGCCGGGACCGCGCGATTCGGCCCGGATCCCGCGACCTCCGTGCTCGATCTCGACTGCAAGGCCCACCAGCTCGACAACCTCTATCTTGCCGATGCGAGCTTCTTTCCCTCGATCGGATCGGTCAATCCAACCCTGACCATCGTCGCCAATGCCCTGCGTGTCGCCGACAAAATCGCCGGGCGTCTTTAATCGTCGGCTGCGGATGGCTACCGCGCCCATCCGTTCCTCGCTTGACGCCGAGGCCTTCGATATGCGGATTCAGGTCTGGCCCTGCAAATCCGGCAGCATCTGTAACTGGCAGCGGCAGGCCAATTAGGGAGTTATCATGGACTATTTGCAAACCAAGGGCATCCGCCTGCCGCGCCTTGGGCTCGGGACCTTCCGCATGCAGGGCGATGTCTGCCGCGCGGCGGTCGAAAGCGCGCTCGACCTCGGCTACCGGCATATCGACACCGCCGAAATGTATGGCAACGAGGACGCCATCGGTGCCGCGATCGCCGCCTCGCGCGTCGCGCGCCAGGATCTCCACGTCACCACCAAGGTCTGGAATGAAAACCTCGCGCCGGATGCGATCCGCAGGGCGTTCGATGCCAGCCTGAACAAGCTGCGGCTCGATCATGTCGATCTTTATCTCGTGCACTGGCCGTCGAAGCACATGAACCTGCCGGCGATGTTCGAAACGCTGGTCAAGCTGCAGGAGGAGGGCCATACCCGCGCTATCGGGGTTGCCAATTTCAACATCGCGCTGCTCAGGACCGTGGTCGAGGAGATCAAGGCTCCGATCGCCTGCAATCAGATCGAGTATCACGTGATGCTCGATCAGACCCCGATCCGGAAATATCTCAAGGCAAAATCGATCCCGCTTGTGGCCTATTGCCCGCTGGCACAAGGCCGCGCCGCCAGCAACGAGGCGCTGATCGCGATCGGCAGGAAGCATGATGCCAGCGCCGCCCAGGTGGCGCTGAAATGGTTGCTCGACCAGGATGAGGTTGCCGCGATCCCGAAGGCCTCGCGCCGCGAGAGCCAGCAGGCCAATCTCGGCGCGCTGAAGCTGAAGCTCGACGATGCGGACCGGAAGGCGATCGCCGCGCTGCCGAAGAACCAGCGTTTTGTCAGCCCCGGATTTGCCCCGGCGTGGGATTGAAGTCGAGAAAAATGGCCCCTCGCGGGCCATTTGCTTCAAGCTCTTGGTGTCGTGCCTTAGTAATCGTGATGATGGCGATGCCGGATGACCACCACCCGGTCGTTCGCGCGAT
>JBDTKD010000188.1:0-5633 GCA_039935515.1 Bradyrhizobium sp. | reverse complement strand
AATGGCGTTGCGCCCGGCTGCAGTGGAACGCCGTCAGGAACGAGGCCGCGGTCGCGCGGGTCGCTCTCGATCAATAAAGCGAGCCCTCCGCCCACGACGGCGGCAATCGCGCCAAGCCCGAGATAGGCACCGCGCCATCCAAAACTCTGGATCAGCAGCGAGGCCAGCGGTGGCATTGCCAACGTGCCGACGCCAATCCCGCTGACGGCGAGACCGGAAGCGAAGCCGCGGCGCCGCACGAACCAGCGCTGCACTGCGCCGATGGCCGGGACGTAGGCGCAGCCGACGCCGAGGCCAACGCCGAGCCCATAGGCGACATAGACCTGCAGCAGGCTGCGCGCAGCGCTTGCGGCCACGAGGCCGATGGCCATCAGGATCATGCCGGCGACGGCGAGGCGGCGGGAGCCAAAGCGATCGGCGAGCGGCCCGCTGACGATGCCAAGGCCGAAATAAAGGAAGCCGGCGAGCGAAAATACCAGCGATACCGAGCCGCGCGAAGCGCCGAAATCCCGCTGCAGCGGATCGAGGAAGGCGCTGAACGTGTAGGCGGAACCGAAGCCGATGAAGGTCACCGCGAACGCAGAGGCGACGACGAACCAGCCATAGAAGATGCGGGGATTGGGCAATAAAGCCTGCGCGTTCATGGCGATCTCCATCCGGAAGTCGAGGGTCAGACATCAGACACTAGCATAATCATTATAACGGTGTTGCTTGATGTCAACCAGTAAATGTGCTTTAGTAGTGTCGCGATGTCCAAAGAGTCGAAGAAGTTCAGGGTTCCGGACCAATTGGCCAATCTCTATGATTTCGCCAATTCGCTCGATGTCCGGACTTTCACGCATCACGGCGTGCAGCATGTGCAGAGCGATGAATTGACCGGGCCGCGGGAACTCGCGGCGTGGATGGCGCGGCGCGGCTTGTTGTTCACTGGCAGCAAGATCACGGCTGCGATGTTCGATACCGCGTTGCAGCTACGCACCGGCGTGCGCGGCTATCTGGCCTGTAACCCGGGTGAGCGCGCCGGGAACAAGGAGGCCGTGCGATCGCTGAACACCGCCATGAGGTTATTTCCGCTGGTGGTGAAGGCCGCAGATCAACGCGGCGCGGAATTGCGGGCTTGCCGCGATGACGCGCTGTCCGGATTGTCTGTGGTTGTTGCGGAGCTCTATGACGGTGCCATCCAGGGAACGCTCGATCGACTGAAGATGTGTGACGCCGAAGAGTGCCGAAGGGTGTTCTTTGATCGGTCGAAGCCGGCGACGCGTCGGTGGTGCATGTCCACCCTATGCGGCAACCGGATGAAGACCAGAACCTATCGCGAGCGTCACAGCCGCGCCGGCTGAGTTCTGCGGCGGATTCTCACACATCAGAGACGTGGCCGTCAGGATCAGGCGCGATAGTGGCCGGATTTGCCGCCCTTTTTTTCGACCAGGCGAATGCCCTCGATGCGCGCGCCGCGCTCCACCGCCTTGATCATGTCGTAGATCGTGAGGCAGGCGACCGCAACGGCTGTCAACGCCTCCATCTCGACCCCGGTCGGGCCGGTGACCTTGACCGCGGCGCGAACCACGCAGCCCGGCAGCCTTGTGTCGGGCGCGATCTCGATCGTGACTTTCGACAATGCCAGCGGGTGACACAGCGGGATCAGGTCCGGCGTGCGCTTCGCGGCCATGATGCCGGCAATCCGCGCGGTGTCGAGCACGTCGCCCTTCTTGGCGTTGCCGCTCTCGATCAGGGCGAGCGTCGCCTTGCTCATGACGACGCGTCCCTCCGCCACGGCCGTGCGCTCGGTGGCGGGCTTGGTGGAGACGTCCACCATCCGCGCCTCGCCCCTGGTGTCGATGTGGGTGAGGGCAGGCTCGACCTTGGAGGATTTGCGCGCCATGACCTAACGCGTCCCCGTCGCGCCAAGAGCATCGCCGCGCGCCAGCAGGGTGCGGGTCGCTGCCATGACATCGGCCTGCCGCATCAGGCTCTCGCCGACGAGAAAGGTCGACATGCCGACCCGCTCAAGCCGCACGAGATCGCCGGGCGCGAAGATGCCGCTTTCGCCGACCATCAGGCGGTCCGCCGGAATCAGGGGCGCCAGTGCCTCACTGGTGGCGAGGGTGGTTTCGAAGGTGCGCAGGTTCCGGTTGTTGACGCCGATCATCGGCGAGCGAAGCTTCAAGGCGCGGTCGAGCTCCGCGCGGTCATGGATTTCGACCAGGACGTCCATGCCGTGCGCAAGTGCCACGTCCTCGATGTCCCGTGCGGCACCGTCGTCGAGGGCTGCCATGATAATCAGGATGCAATCGGCGCCATGGGCCCGCGCCTCGACCACCTGATAGGTGTCATAGATGAAATCCTTGCGCAGCACCGGCAATTGGGTGGCCGCGCGTGCCGCCACCATGAAATCGAGATGGCCCTGGAACGAGGGCGTATCGGTCAGCACCGAGAGGCACGCCGCCCCTCCGGCCTGATAGGCGCGCGCCAGCCCAGGCGGATCGAAATCGGCGCGGATCAGGCCCCTCGATGGCGAGGCCTTTTTCACTTCGGCAATCAGCGCGTATTCGCCCCGGCCGAGCTTTTCCCGGATCGCCCGCACGAAGCCGCGCGGCGCAGGCGCCGCCCTCGCCAGCGCCTCGAGGCTCGCCACCGGATGCGCCCGCTTGGCAGCGGCGATTTCCTCGCGCTTGTAAGCCTCGATCTTGGTCAGGATGTCGGACATGGCAGGTCCCTTGCGGTCACGTGTTGGAGACCGCGATCAGATGTTTCAGCCGCGCCGCCGCCGCGCCGCTGTCGAGCGACCGGGCGCCGAGCGTCACGCCCGCTTTCAAATTCGCCGCGCGGCCGGCCACCATCAGCGCCGCGGCGGCATTGAGCAGCGCGACATCGCGAAACGGACTTGGCCTTCCGTCGAGCACGCTTTGCAGCGCGCTGGCGTTGGCATCGGCATCGCCGCCTTTCAGCGCGTCGGCGCCGGCGCGGGGCAGGCCGGCTTCCTCCGGCGTCACCTCGAAGCTGCGGATATGGCCGTTCTCAAGGGCGGCGACGAAGGTCGGACCGGTAAGGGTGATTTCATCAAGGCCATCGGAGCCGTGTACGACCCAGACGGATTCGGCGCCCAGATTCTTCAGCACCTGCGCCAGCGGCTGCACCCATTGCCGGGAAAATACTCCGACCATCTGCCGCTTGACGCCGGCCGGATTGGACAATGGGCCCAGCAGGTTGAAGATCGTGCGGGTTGCGAGTTCGACACGGGTCGGGCCGACATTCTTCATCGCGGGATGGTGTGTCGGTGCGAACATGAAGCCGATTCCGGTTTCCGAGACGCAGCGGCCGACATGTTCAGGCGTGATGTCGATCTTGACGCCCAGCGAAGACAGGACGTCAGCCGCGCCGGAACGCGACGACAATGCGCGATTGCCGTGCTTGGCGACGGGCACGCCGGCGCCCGCGACAATGAACGAGGCGCAGGTCGACACATTCACCGAGCCGGAGCCGTCGCCGCCGGTCCCGACCACGTCGACGGCGTCGGCGGGCGCGTTGACGCGCAGCATCTTGGCGCGCATGGCCGATACCGCGCCGGTGATCTCATCGACGGTTTCGCCGCGGACGCGAAGCGCCATCAGCAGTCCGCCCATTTGCGAAGGCGTTGCCTCGCCGGACATCATGCTGTCAAAGGCGGAAGCGGCCTCGTCGCGCGACAATGTCGCGCCGGTGGCGACTTTTCCGATGATAGATTTGAGGTCGTCCATCGCTTGCTTTCAATGTCGAGGCCGCAGGGCGAGGAGACGCACCCCGCGCCGTCTCGAACCATCAGGATGTCACACCTGCCCAGATCCGGCCAAGAGGCGGCTACTCAGGATGCGAGAAGTTACATGGTGGTGGGCCAGCCTTCATTCGGGATCATGTTCAGTTGTTCGCGCCGGTCACCTGCGCGAAAGCGGCCTCGTTGATGGTGGTGCCGATGTTGGATTCGAGCTTGGTGACATATTCGGCGATCTGTTCGTCGGTCAGTGAGCGCTCAAGCGCCTGCTTCAGCTTCTTGATGCCGTCCGACGCGAAGTCGATCGGCGGCACGATGATGTCGGTCACCCGGAACACGACCCACTCCCCGTCGCCGGCACCGGCGGTTTGTCCGCTGGCGTCCTTGGCGGTGCGAAAGGCGGCCGAGATCACGCTCGCGGGTACGTTGGGCAGCGAGGCATCGCGCTTGAATGCGGTCGCCGTCTCGACCTTCAATCCCGCGGCTGCCGCCTCGTCGGCAAGTTTGTTGCCCTGATCGAGCTTCTGCACCATTTCGGTGGCCTTGGTGCGCAGCCGGCTGGCGATCTGGTCCTCGCGCCATTTGGCCTCGACCTGGTCCTTGACCTCGTCGAGGCTGCGCTCGCGCGAGGGCGTGGTGCCGAGAACGTCGTACCAGACATAACCGCCCTCGAAGGCGATCGGATCGTTGTCGACGCCGACATCGCTGGCGAAAGCCTGAGAGACGACATCAAGGCCACGGGGGATATTGCCGGCCGGTTGGCCGTCGGGAAGGCGGCCGGAGCGATCGACCGCGTCGATGGTGACGGGGGTCAGTCCCAGTTTCTGTCCCGCCTCGGCCACGCTCGCGCCACCGCCGCGCTCGTCTTCCATCTTGTCGCGCAGATCCGAAACCGATTTGCGCGCGCGTTCGGTGGCTATTTCCTTCTTCAGATTTGCCGCGACGCTTTCATAGGATACTTCGACCCCCGGCTCGATCTTGCCGATCTTGAGCAGCGCCACACCAAACTTGCCCGCTACCGGCTGGCTCATCTCGCCCGACGGCAGCGAGAAGGCCGCATCCGCGACCGCGGGATCGATGATCTCCGACTTCGTGACCAGTCCGAGATCAACGTCGGCGGGCTTCAATCCGCGCTCCTTCGCCAGATCGTCGAATGATGTTCCGGACGCGAGGCGATTGCGTGCCGCCATCGCCTCTTCCGTGTTCGGAAACACGATTTGCGAGACCTCGCGCTTTTCGGGCGTGCCAAGCTGGTCGCGGCGCTGCTCGAACAGCTTCCTTGCATCGGCATCCGAGACTTCGGTCCATTTTCCGATCGCTTCCGGGGTAATCGCGACAAAGACTATTTTGCGATATTCGGGTGCACGGAACTGGATCTTGTGCTCGTCGAAATAACCGGCCAGCGTTTCCGGCGATGGCGGCTCGACGGTGCCGGCCTGGGCCGCCTCGAGTTTCACATAGTCGATCGAACGCTGTTCGTTCTGGAAGCGGCTGAGCGCCTCGATCATGACCTTCGGCGGTTCGAGACCGGCCGAAATGGAGCCGGCGATCTGACGCCGCAACGACACCCGCCGCTGGTCGGCGACATAACGCTGCTCGCTATAGCCGAATTGCCGGATCGCGGCCTGGAAGCGGGCGGGATCGAAGGCGCCGTTGGTTCCCTTGAAATTGGGATCGCTGAGGATCACGCGTCGGGTCTCGGCGTTGGACTGCTCGAGCCCGAGCCGTTGAGCCTCCTCGTCGAGCGCGGCCTCGGCAATGGTCTGCTGCAGCACCTGCCGGTCGATCCCGAACGAGCGGGCCTGTTCCGGTGTCAGGGGGCGGCCGAATTGCCGTCCGATCTGCTGCAGCTTCTCGGTGTAGAGCTCGCGGAACTGTCCGA
>JBDTKD010000187.1:0-16919 GCA_039935515.1 Bradyrhizobium sp. | reverse complement strand
GGCTGGGAGGTGCCGCCTGACCAATCGCCGAAGCCTGCCTCGGTGAGTGAAACCCATGCCTATCGGCTCGATCGCGCCTTGCGCGCGCAAGGCGTCGTCAGCCTGGATTCGATTTGCCATCTCGATGCGCCGAGCAAGGCGGCGGTCCGCCGCCTGATCGAGGCCAGGGTCCGTCGCCACGAACTGGTGGCTGTCGCGCTCGAAGGCGCCGGCAAGCAGGAGCATTGGGGACGTCCCGAAACGCTCGAAACCGCCGGCGCCGACGCCGCCGAACTCGTGCACATCCTCTCGCCGTTCGATCCGCTGGTCATCCAGCGCAAGCGCAGCGAACTGTTCTTCGGTTACGGCCATCGCTTCGAGGCCTATGTGCCGAAGCAGAAACGGCTGTTCGGCTATTTCGCGCTGCCGGTGCTGGTCGGCGACGAGATCGTTGCCGCCATCGATCTCAAGACCGATCGCAGGGAGCGCAAGCTGCTGCTGCAGCAATGAAGCTGGGTCGGCAGCGCCGCGCAGCGCGGCGCGCGCAAGGACTTAAGGCGCCGGATCGAGCAGGAATTGCACCGTTTCGAGCGTTTTCAGCTCGCGGACTGAGTTTCGCTGTGGGAAGCGGTGGCCTTCCCTTTGACAAGGTAAGGAAAATCCCTTACATTTATATATTCTAGGTATGTCAAGCGTTTGGGCGGCCGGGAGAGGGTTATGGCTCGATCAATCTTCAGTCTTGAAGAAACCAGCACCATTTCTTCGAAGGGACAGACCACTGTCCCGAAATCCGTACGCCAGGCCCTCGGCCTCAGTGAAGGTGATCAAATCGCCTTTCGGATCGATGAAACCGGAGTGACGGTTCGGCGTGCCAACGAAGATCGCGACCCTGCGATCGCGTCCTTTTTATCCTTTCTTTCAAAGGACATGGAAGTGCGACCCGATAGACTTCGTCAGCTTCCGCCTGAGCTTGCCGAACATATCGCGAGCCTCACTGATGCTGTTGAGTTTGATCCCGACGCCGCCATCGACGGCGACGTTGAATTCTGAGTGCGGCCCTCACGATAAACGGATGGACCCTTTACGCTCATCCGCTGTTTCTGGAACAGCTCGAAAGACTTGTCGCCGGAGTCGAACGCGACAAACAGCGCGATCCGGGAAGCTATTTCAGGAAGGCAAACGCGAAACTGCTTAAGGCTATTTTTACCGTCGCATTCGAGCGTATTCCAGGCGACCCGACCGACAAGCGCTATCGATTGGGCGGCACACTTGGGGACGCCAATAGACATTGGTTCAGAGACAAGTTTGGCAATGGCCGCTTCCGGCTGTTTTTCCGATTTGACTCCAAAGCAAAGATCATCGTCTACGCCTGGGTGAATGATGCAAACACCTTGCGCGAATATGGTGCAAAGTCGGATGCATACGCCGTTTTTTCCAGAATGCTGACCGACGGCAATCCGCCCGATGGCTGGGATGCGCTTGTTGCCGCATGCCAGGATCCTGACTCGATCAAGCGACTGCAAGATGCTTCGAGGGCGGCCGAGACCTGACGTTTCGATCTTCCCCTCATTTTCCTGATGCGCTCTCGGGCGTGGGTCGCGGGTTGGCTTCGCTCAACTTGGGGGCATCGCGCTCACGAAATCATGATTACTGACGAATATTGACATTCATCAATGAATAGTCAAAAGTCATCATCAGGCTCGATCGCAGGAGAGGCCCGATGCTGGTCCGTTCAGTTTTATTGAGCTATTCCAGGCTATTAGCTGGCGCCTCGCTGGCCCTTGTGGCAATCGCGCTGGCCGGCTGCAACGACACCGTCGCCGAGAAGGCTTCGCCCAGGCGGCCTGTCCTGGTCGCCACCGTGCATTATGAAGCCGAATCGCCGGAACGCAGCTTTGTCGGCACCATCAAGCCCCGTGTTGAGACCGACATGGGCTTCCGCGTTCCGGGCAAGGTCGCCAAACGCCTGGTCGAGGTCGGCCAGACCGTCGATGTCGGTCAGCCGTTGGCAACGCTCGACGAAATCGATTTGAAACTGCAGGCCGAACAAGCCGAGGCCGAATTGCGGGCCGCGACCGGCGTATTGGCGCAGGCGGCGGCTGCCGAAACCCGTGCCCGGGACCTGCGCGGCAAGGGCTGGGCCACCGATGCCCAACTGGATCAGGCGAAAGCCGCCGGCGACGAGGCGCGGGCGCGGCTCAATCGCGCCGAGCGTTTGGTCGATCTCACCCGGAATTCGCTTTCCTATGCCACGCTGGAAGCTGATACCCGCGGCGTCGTCACCGCGACCCTGGTCGAGCCCGGCCAGGTGGTGGCTTCCGGACAGACCGCAATCCGCGTCGCGCGCTTTGCCGAAAAGGAAGCGGTGGTCGCGATCCCGGAAACGCTGCTCGGCCGCGCCAAGGACGGCGTCGCCAGCGTGACGCTATGGTCCGAACCCGGCAGGAAATATGCGGCGAAGCTGCGCGAGGTCGCGCCCTCGGCCGACCCCGCCACGCGGACCTATCTGGCGAAATTCTCGCTGCCCGACGCCGACGACCGCGTCTCGCTCGGCATGACGGCGACGCTGACGCTGGCCGATCGCGCCACCGAACGGGTGGCGCGGCTGCCGCTGTCGGCGCTGTTCAGCGAGGGCGGCGATCCATCGTTCTACATCGTCGATGCCAATGGCGACGTCGCGCTGAAGCCGGTCACCGTCAAATCCTACGAGACCGACCAGGTCGTCATCTCCGGCGGCGTCGAGGAAGGCGCGAAAGTCGTGACGCTCGGCGTGCAAAAGCTCGATCCGGCCCAGAAGGTCAGGGTCGTCTCGTCGCTGTCGTTCTGACGTTCTGACTTCGGATATCAAGGGATTTTCCGTCATGAAGCGCTTCAATCTGTCGGGCTGGGCGGTCAGCCATCCCGCCCTCATTCTGTTCCTCATCATCGCGCTCGGCGCGGCCGGGTTCTTGTCCTACCAGCGCCTGGGACGCGCGGAGGACCCGTTCTTCACGGTCAAGGTGGTCAACGTCTCGGCGATCTGGCCCGGCGCGACCGCCGAGGAAATGCAGATGCAGGTGGCCGACCCGATCGAGAAGAAGCTGCAGGAACTGCCTTATTTCGAGAAGGTGCAGACCTATTCGAAGCCGTCGTTCACGGCGATGCAGGTCACCTTCAGGGATTCGACCCCGCCCCAGAAGGTGCCGTATCTGTTCTATTTGTTGCGCAAGAAGCTCGCCGACGTGCAGGGCCAGCTTCCCACAGGCCTGCTCGGCCCCGTCGTCAACGACGAATTCAGCGATGTCGATTCGATCCTCTACATGATGACCGGCGACGGCGCCAATTATGCGCAGTTGAAAAAGGCCGCCGAAGGCCTGCGGCAGCGGCTCTTGAAGGTGTCCGGCGTCACCAAGGTCGATCTCTACGGCGCCCAGGACGAGAAGATCTATGTCGAGTTCTCGCATGCCAAGCTGGCGACACTCGGGATTACGCCGCAAGCGCTGTTCGATTCGCTCGCCAAGCAGAACAACATCGTGCCGGCCGGCACGGTCGAGACCTCCGCGCAGCGCGTGCCGTTGCGTGTCACCGGCGCGCTCGATGGCGTCAAAGCGGTGGCGGAGACGCCGGTCGAGAGCAATGGCCGGGTGTTCCGGCTCGGCGACATCGCAACCGTCACCCACGGCTATGTCGATCCGCCGAGCTTTGTGGTGCGCCAGCAAGGCAAGCCCGCGCTCGGCATCGGCGTCGTCACCGCCAAGGGCGCCAACATCCTCGAGCTCGGCAAGGACGTCGCGGATGCCACCGCGGAATTCATGCAGGCGGTGCCGCAGGGCATCAATGTCGAGCGGATCGCCGATCAGCCCAAGGTGGTCGAGCATGCGGTCAGCGAGTTCGTGCACTCCTTCATCGAGGCGCTGGCGATCGTGCTGTTCGTCTCCTTTGTCGCGCTGGGCTGGCGCACCGGCATCGTGGTGGCCTTGTCGGTGCCGCTGGTGCTGGCAATCGTGTTCATCGTCATGAACGCGATGTCGCTCGACCTGCATCGCATTACGCTCGGCGCGCTGATCATCGCGCTCGGGCTGTTGGTCGACGACGCCATCATTGCGGTCGAGATGATGGTGGTGAAGATGGAGCAGGGCTGGGATCGCATCCGCGCGGCGTCCTTTGCCTGGGAATCCACCGCGTTCCCGATGTTGATGGGAACGCTGGTGACCGCGGCCGGATTCCTGCCGATCGGCTTCGCCAATTCCGCGGTCGGCGAATATGCCGGCGGCATCTTCTGGATCGTGGCGATTGCGCTGGTCGCGTCCTGGTTCGTGGCGGTGATCTTCACGCCCTATATCGGCGTCAAGCTGCTGCCGAATATCACGGTCAGCCACAATCACGATCCGCATGCGGTGTACGAGACCCGGATCTACCGGCTGCTGCGCAGCATGATCCAGTGGTGCGTCAACCACCGCGTCAAGGTGGTGCTGGCGACGGTCGGCATCTTCGCCCTGTCGATCGTGGCCTTCGGCCATGTGCAGCAGCAATTCTTCCCGCTATCCGAGCGGCCGGAGCTGTTCCTGCAATTGCGCCTGCCCGAAGGCACCGCATTCCGCGTCACCGAGCGGTCGGTCAAGACCGCGGAAGCGCTGCTCAAGGACGACAAGGACATCTCGACCTACACCGCCTATGTCGGCCAGGGTTCGCCGCGGTTCTGGCTCGGGCTGAACCCGCAGCTGCCGGACGAATCCTTCGCCGAAATCGTCATCGTCGCGAAAGACGTCAAAGCGCGGGAGCGGATCAAGGCCGGACTGGAGAAGGCGGTCGAAAATGGCGCGCTGACCGAGGCGCGGGTGCGGGTCGACCGCTTCAATTTCGGTCCGCCGGTCGGCTTTCCCGTGCAGTTCCGCGTGATCGGCCCCGATACCAAAACCGTGCGCGACATCGCCTACCGGGTACGCGACGTCGTCAGGCAGAATCCCAGCGTCAAGGATCCGCAACTCGACTGGAATGAACAGTCGCCCTACCTGAAGCTCGTGGTCGACCAGGACCGCGCCCGCGCGCTTGGCCTCACCCCGCAGGATGTCTCGCAGGCGCTCGGCATGCTGATCTCGGGCGTGCCGGTGACCACGGTGCGCGAAGGCATCGAGAAGGTCGACGTGGTAGCGCGCGCGGTGCCGTCGGAGCGGCTCGATCTCGGCCATGTCGGCGATCTCACCATCACCTCGCGCAACGGCGTCGCGGTGCCGTTGTCGCAGATCGCCAGGATCGAATACTCCCATGAGGAGCCGATCCTGTGGCGGCGCAACCGCGACATGGCAATCACGGTGCGTGCCGACGTCGCCGACGGCGTGCAGGCACCCGACGTCACCAACCAGATCTGGCCGAAATTGCAGGACATCCGCGCCAGCCTGCCGCCGGCCTACCGGATCGAAATGGGCGGCGCGATCGAGGAATCGGCCAAGGGCAACGCGTCGATCTTCGCGCTGTTTCCGCTGATGGTCATGGTCATGCTGACCCTGCTGATGATCCAGCTGCAGAGCTTCTCGCGGCTGCTGCTGGTATTCCTCACCGCGCCGCTCGGCATTATCGGGGCCTCGCTTGGCCTCAATGTCGCGAACCAGCCATTCGGTTTCGTGGCGCTGCTCGGCCTGATCGCGCTGGCCGGCATGATCATGCGTAATGCGGTGATCCTGGTCGACCAGATCGAGACCGACGTGGCGCACGGCCTGACCCGCAAGGAGGCGATCGTCGAGGCGACCGTCCGGCGTGCCCGCCCGGTGGTGCTGACGGCGCTGGCCGCGATCCTGGCGATGATTCCGCTGTCGCGCTCGGCGTTTTGGGGCCCGATGGCGATCACCATCATGGGCGGCTTGTTTGTCGCCACCTTCCTGACCTTGCTGTACCTGCCGGGCCTGTATGCCCTCTGGTTCCGCAACAGCCTTGAAGAAAGCGGTGGGAGCGAACACATTGATCTTGCGCCGCAGCATCAGGGCGAATCAGAGCCTGCAATTCCGCTTGCTGCGGCCGCGGAATAATTGAACATTGGCAGCCAACATGACGCTCGTTTCCGAAAACGTCGAAGCCGACACACGCGAACGGATTCTCGCGGTGGCGGAGCGTCTGTTCCGCGAAATTGGCTACCAGAAGACCACGGTGGCCGACATCGCCAAGGTGCTGCGGATGAGTCCGGCGAACGTCTATCGCTTTTTCGATTCCAAGAAGGCGATCCACGAGGGCGTGGCGCGCGGCCTGATGGGCGGGGTCGAGGATGCGGCGCAGGCTATCGCGGCCAAGCGCGAATCGGCCGTGTCACGACTGTGCGAGCTTTTGACCACGATCCACCGCATGAACAGCGAGCGCTATGTCGGCGATTCCAAGCTGCACGAGATGGTCGAGATCGCAATGCAGGAGAGCTGGGATGTCTGCATCGCCCATATGGAGCGGGTGACCGAAACCATCGGCGCGGTCATCGCCGACGGCGCCGCGTCCGGCGAGTTCGCGGTCGATGACGTGCCGGAGGCGGCGATGTGCATCTGCACCGCGATGATGCGGTTCTTCCATCCGCAGATGATCGCGCAATGCGCCGACAAGCCCGGGCCCTCGCTCGAGCAGATGATCGATTTTGTGCTGGCGGCGCTGATGCCGGGTGGCAAGACGTCGTCGGCTCCGTCATTGACGTGATATGGATTGCTTCGTCGCGTTGCTCCTCGCAATGACGGACCAATGGAAGGAACAGACCGGCGTGGATACATCAGTCACCAGAGATTTGCACTATTACGAGCCGGCGAACGGCCACGGCCTGCGGCACGATCCTTTCAATGCGATCATCGCGCCGCGGCCGATCGGCTGGATCTCGTCGCGGGATACCAGCGGCAACGTCAATCTGGCGCCCTACAGCTTCTTCAACGGCTTCAACTACGTCCCGCCCATCATCGGCTTTTCCTCGACCTCGTGGAAGGATAGCGTCGTCAACATCCAGGAGACCGGCGAGTTCGTCTGGAATCTCGCGACCAAGGATCTGGCGCAGCAGATGAACGCCACCGCGGCGCATGTCGCCCGCGATGTCAGCGAATTCGCGATCGCCGGCCTGACGGCGGTGCCGAGCCGGCTCGTCAGCGTGCCCCGGGTGGCGGAAAGTCCGGTCTCGTTCGAATGCAAGCTGACACAGATCATCCAGCTGCAGGCCGCCGACGGCCGCAAGGTGCAGGGCTGGCTCACCCTCGGCGAGGTTGTCGCGGTGCATATCGACAAGGCCCTGATCAAGGACGGCGTCTACCAGACCGCGCTAGCGCGGCCGATCGTGCGCGCCGGCCGCAAGGGCGATTATTTCGAGATCAGGCCGGATGCCATGTTCGAGATGGAAAGGCCGGACTGAACGGCGCGGATGCTGGCTCGCGCTGGTCTGGAGTGCGGATTGGTGGGGCCGGCCGCGACAGCGCCGGAGCGGAGCATTTTCTTCAATTTCGCTTTACTCTTGCTGCAAAGTATCCAGTTTTACTGATAAAGCCCCTTCCGGTTCACTCGAATCGTTGTCGCTTCTGCCGAGGCCTCGTGGTTCGAGACGCCGCGCAAGGCGCGGCTCCTCACCATGAGGGTCTGAGTCCTCATCCAGAGGAGCATCGCGAAGCGATGCGTCTCGAAGGATGAAGCCATGAAGGGCGAAATAGCGCTAGACTAGGCTAAGTTGAACCACATCCGGCGCAAGCGGGCCTGGCTGCCGCTGCGCTGCATCGATCATGAGGACATCGCCATGACCTCCTTCCGGCGCGATTTCATCACCAAGCCGATCTTCTCCTGGGCGCGCGGCGTGCTGCCGGCGATGTCGGACACCGAGCGCGAAGCGCTGGAGGCCGGCGATGTCTGGTGGGACGCCGATTTGTTCACCGGCAATCCCGATTGGTCCAAGCTGCTTGCCAATGCCCCGGCGGCCTTGACGCCGGAAGAGCAGGCCTTTCTCACCGGCCCGGTTGACCAGCTCTGTGCCATGCTCGACGACTGGAAGATCAACTGGGAATGGCGCGACCTTCCGCCGGAGGCCTGGGACTTCATCAAGCAGAAAAAGTTCTTCGGCATGATCATCCCGACCGAATATGGCGGGCTCGGCTTCTCGCCCTACGCGCATTCCGAAGTGGTACGCAAGATTTCGTCACGCTCGCTGACCGCCGCGGTGACCGTGATGGTGCCCAATTCGCTCGGCCCTGGCGAACTGCTGATGCGCTTTGGCACCCGGGAGCAGCAGCAGGCCTGGCTGCCGCGGCTTGCCGACGGCCGCGAGATTCCCTGCTTTGGCTTGACCAGTCCGGAAGCCGGCTCCGATGCCGCCTCGATGATCGACAGCGGTATCATCTGCAAAGGCGAATTCGAGGGACGCGAGGTGCTCGGGCTGCGGCTCAACTGGCACAAGCGCTACATCACGCTCGGCCCGGTCGCGACCCTGCTCGGCCTCGCCTTCAAGGCCTACGATCCCGATCATCTGGTCGGCACTGAGGCCGAGCTCGGCATCACCGTGGCATTGATCCCGACCCATCTGCCCGGCGTCGAGATCGGCCATCGCCACCTACCGGCGATGCAGGTGTTCCAGAACGGCCCGAACTGGGGCCGCGACGTGTTTATCCCGATGGACTACATCATCGGCGGGCAGGAGCGTCTCGGCCAGGGCTGGAAAATGCTGATGACGGCGCTTGCTGCCGGGCGCGGCATCTCGCTGCCGTCGCTGTCAGCCGCCGGCGCGGCTTACGCGGCGCGCACGACCGGGGCCTATGCGCGGATCCGCGAACAGTTCAATGTGCCGATCGGGAAATTCGAGGGCATCGAGGAGCCGCTCGCCCGCATCGCCGGTACCGCCTATCTGCTCGATGCGGCACGGCGGCTGACCTGTGCCGCGCTCAATCAGGGCCACCATCCGGCGGTGATTTCCGGCATCATGAAGCTGCAGGCCACCGAGCGGATGCGGATCGCGATCGACGACGCCATGGACATCCATGGCGGCAAGGCCGTGATCGACGGCCCGCAGAATTATCTCGGCAACCTCTACCGTTCGGTGCCGGTCGGCATCACGGTCGAGGGCGCCAATATTCTCACCCGCAATTTGATCGTGTTCGGGCAGGGCGCGATCCGCGCGCATCCCTATTTGCTGGAAGAGATGAACGCACTTGGCGAGGACGACCATGCCAAGGGATTGGATGCCTTCGACAAGGCGTTCTGGAAGCATGTCGGCCACAGCGTGACCACGCTGTTCCGGGCGTGGGGCCGAAGCTGGAGCGGCGGCGTGTTTGCGCCGGCGCCCGAGGCGGGCGCGGCGAGCGGATTTTACCGGCAGTTGTCGCGGTATTCCGCCGCCTTCGCGCTGTGCGCCGACATGGCGCTGCTGACGCTCGGCGGCGCGCTGAAGCGCAAGGAAATGCTGTCGGCGCGGTTCGGCGATATCCTGTCGGAACTGTATCTGCTGTCGGCCGCGTTGAAACGCTGGCAGGACGAGGGCCGCGAGCCCGCCGATTTCGCCGTGCTCGAATGGTGTATGGCGAGCGGCTTCAAGACCATCGAGATCCGTTTTGCGGAAATTCTGGCCAACCTGCCCAACCGGTTTGTCGCCATCGTGCTGAAATTTCTGGTCCAGCCGTTTGGCGCCCGCGTGCTCGGTCCTTCCGATCGCGTGGTCCATCTGTGCGCGCAACTGGTGCTCGAGCCGTCGGCGGCCCGCGACCGGCTGACGCCGGACCTGTCGCATGTCGACGACGACCGCGGCATCGCCCGGCTGGAAAAGGCGTTCCTGCTCGTCACCGGCAGCGAGGAGATCGCCAAGCGGATGCGGGCGGCCCATCTTCATGACTGGCGCGAGGCGGTGAAAAAGGGAGTTATCACCCAAGCCGAGGGCGAGCAGCTCACGGCTGCGCAGGATGCGGTGTCGAAGGTGATCGAAGTCGATGACTTCGCGCCGGAGGCGCTGTCGCCGATTTACAAGAAACCCGCCGACGTGCATCAGTTCTTCCAGGAACTCGGTGAAACAAGGGCGGCCAGCTGATGGCGCGAGCGGTCTTCATCGTCGACGGCAGCCGGACGCCGTTCCTCAAGGCGCGTAGCGGGCCCGGCCCGTTCACTCCGGTCGATCTCGCCGTGCAGTGCGGCCGGCCGCTGCTGGCGCGGCAGCCCTTTGCGCCCACCGCCTTCGACCAGGTGATCCTCGGCTGCGTCAATGTCATCGCCGACGAGATGAACCCGGCCCGTGTCGCCGCGCTGCGGCTCGGCATGGGCGAGGCGATGGTTGCCTTCACGGTACAGATCAATTGCGGCTCCGGCATGCAATCGATCGACACCGCCTATCGCTATATCCGCGAAGGCGCCTCGGATCTGATTCTCGCGGGCGGCTCGGAAGCGCTGAGCTACGCGCCACTGGTGTGGCCGCAGCAGGGCGTGCGCTGGTTCGCAGGCCTCGCCGGCGCCAAAGGCATTCTCGGCAAGCTGGCTGCGATCGCCAAGGCGCGTCCGGCCTATTTCAAGCCGATCATCGGGCTGGAGCGCGGCCTGACCGACCCGATCACGGAATTGAACATGGGACAGACCGCCGAAGTGGTCGGCCACCTCTTCGGCATCACCCGCGCGCAGTCGGACGCCTATGCCGCTGAAAGCCACAAGCGGCTGGCGAACGCGCAGTCGCAGGGCTGGCTCAAGGGCGAAGTCGAAGCCGCCTTCGCCCGCGACGGCAAATTCTACGATCACGATGACGGCGTGCGGCCGGATTCCTCGCCGGAAACACTGGCCAAATTGAAGCCGGTGTTCGAGCGGCCCTGGGGCCAGGTCACCGCCGGCAATTCGTCGCAGATCACCGACGGTGCTTCGTGGGTGATCCTTGCTTCCGAGGACGCGGTTGCAAAACATGGCCTGACGCCGAAGGCCGTGATCCTTGACAGCCAGTGGTCGGCGCTCGATCCGAGCATCATGGGCCTCGGCCCGGTATTGTCGGCGACCGAACTGTTGAAGCGCAACAAATTGACGCTGCAGGATGTCGAGACCTGGGAATTGAACGAAGCGTTCGCCACCCAGGTGCTGGGCTGCCTCGCAGCCTGGAACGACGACAAGTTCTGCCGCGAGATCCTCGGCCTCGAGGGTGCCGCCGGCGAGATCGATCGCGCCCGGCTCAATGTCGACGGCGGCGCGATCAGCCTCGGCCATCCCGTCGGCTGCAGCGGCAACCGCATCGTGCTGCATCTCGTCAACGCCATGAAGCGGCTTGGTACAAGGCGCGGCGTCGCCACCGAATGTATCGGCGGCGGGCAGGGCGGCGCCATGTTGATCGAAACGGTATAGGGAACGTCATGGATTCGAAGATCATGGATGTTCTCGGCGATCGGGTGCTCGAACTCGGGCCGAAGGCCGACGAGGCCGGACCCTATCGCCATTTCCGGCTGTGCTACGACGGTGACGGTATCGCCTGGCTGCTGTTCGATCGCGCCGGCGCCAGCGCCAACACGCTGTCGGCCGATGTCATCGAGGAACTGGACCTCGTGCTCGCCGCGCTGGGAAACCAGCGCCCTGCCGGAATCGTCATTCGTTCCGCGAAAAAATCCGGGTTCATCGCCGGCGCCGACGTCAATGAATTTCGCGGCGTCACCGATCCCCGCAGCGTCGAGACCGCGATCGGCCGGGCGCACGCGGTGATCGATCGTCTCGAAGGCATCAAGATTCCGACCGTCGCGGTGATCCATGGCTTTTGCCTCGGCGGCGGGCTCGAAGTCGCGCTCGCTTGCCAGTCGCGGATCGCGATCGACGGCGCCCGCTTTGGTTTCCCGGAAGTGCTGCTCGGCCTGCATCCCGGCCTCGGCGGCACCGCGCGCTTCACCCGTCTCGTCAATCCGATGCAGGCGATGACGCTGATGCTGACCGGCCGGACCATCGACGCCCGGAAGGCGCGGGCACTCGGCCTGGTCGACGCGGTGACGCAGGAGCGGCACGTCCGCAACGCGGTCAAGGATGCGGTGTTCGGCCGCCTGAATCGGGCCCGGCCCGGCGTGCTGAACACGGTTCTGAATTTCACGCCGGTTCGAGGCTTTCTGGCGTCGCGGATGCGCGCCGAGGCGGAGAAGGCGGCGCCGCATGAGCATTATCCCGCACCTTACGCCCTGATCAAGCTGTGGGAGAAGCACGGCGGCGACAAGGCGGCGATGCTGGCGGCCGAGAAGACCTCGTTCGCCAATCTGATGGTGACGCCGACCGCGCAAAACCTGATCCGGGTATTCTTCCTGCGCGAGCAGATGAAGAAGCTCGCAGGCTCCGGCAACAAGGTCGGCCATGTTCATGTCATCGGCGCCGGCGCGATGGGTGGCGATATCGCGGCATGGTGCGCCAATCAGGGCATGGGGGTGACGCTTGCCGACATGAAGCCGGAACCGGTTGCGGGAGCGATGAAGCGCGCCGCCGACCTGTTCGGCAAGATCATGCACAAGCGCACCGATGTCCGCGACGCGCTGGACCGGCTGATTCCCGATCTCGATGGCGAAGGGGTCCGCAACGCCGACCTGGTCATCGAGGCGGTCCCGGAAAAACTCGAGCTGAAGCAGAAGGTCTATGCCGGGCTCGAGCCGAAGATGAAGATGGGCGCGATCCTCGCCACCAACACCTCCAGCATTCCGCTACAGGATCTGCGCACCACCCTGCAGAGACCGGAACGGCTGGTCGGACTGCACTTCTTCAATCCGGTTTCCCGTCTGCAACTAGTCGAAGTGGTCAGCCATGACGGCAGCGACCCGCAGGTCCTCACCGAGGCGCTTGCCTTTGTCGGCGCCATCGACCGGCTGCCGCTGCCGGTGAAGAGTTCGCCGGGCTTTCTCGTCAATCGCGCGCTGACGCCTTACATGCTGGAGGCGATGATGATGCTGGACGAGAAGATCGACAAGGTCGCGATCGATGCGGCAGCGAAGAAATTCGGCATGCCGATGGGCCCGATCGAACTGGCGGACCAGGTCGGCCTCGACATTTGCCTCGATGTCGGCGACATGCTGCGCTCGAAATTCGGCGATGCGCTGCCGCCGACGCCGGCGTGGCTTCGCGACAAGGTTGCCAGGGGCGAACTCGGCCGCAAGACCGGCCGCGGCTTCTATGTCTGGAAGGACGGCAAGGCCGACAAATCCTCCGCTTCCTCGCCCGCGCTGCCGCCGACGCCGGAAATGATCGACCGGCTGATCCTCCCGATGTCGAATGTCTGCGTCGCCTGCTTGCGCGAAGGCATCGTCGACAACGCCGACGTGGTCGACGGCGCCATGATCTTCGGCACCGGTTATGCGCCGTTCCGCGGCGGTCCGTTGAATTATGCGCGAACCCGCGGCGCCGAGAATGTGGCGTCGACCCTGCGCGCCCTCGCAGAGAAATTCGGCGCCCGCTTCACGCCCGATGCTGGCTGGGATAGTTTCAAATAGCGCCATTTCGAACCCGCCTTTTTCCGAAGAGCCCCCGATATGACCGACACCCCGGCCGTTCATGCTCCGATGAACAGTGAAATCGCGCCTTGCGGCGATCTCTGTACCCGCACGCTGGCGATGCCGGCCGACACCAACCAGAACGGCGATATTTTCGGCGGCTGGCTGCTCAGCCAGATGGACATCGGCGGCGGCGTGTTCGCCTCCAAGATCGCGAAATCGAGGACGGTCACGGTGGCGATCGAGGCAATGAATTTTCGCAAACCCGTCTTCGTCGGCGACCTGGTGTCGGTGCATGCCAATCTGGTCCGCATCGGCAAGACCTCGATCACGGCGCATCTTGAGGCCTGGGTTCTGCGCCGCAAGGAGATGCAGCCGATTCTGGTGACCGACGGCAACTTCACCTATGTCGCAATCGACGATCAGGGCCACCCGCAGGTCATCCCGCAGGACGCCCCGATCCTGACATGAATTGCCATCATGGCCGGACCCGCCGAATGAAATTTTTTGCCGTGATCAACTGTCTGGCGACCGGACCAGGTGTTGGACCCGGTAGCCGGTTGATGAATCGGATGACGGTAAGGAAGTTAACCAACCCCGGCGGCGGCTACGCACCCGATGGTTAATGTAAGCCCCATGTAAGCTTGGCGGGCTATGAATCCGCGGTGTACGCCGGAACAATCATGGGCTTGGCATTCCTCGTTGGGTTGACGCGCTTCGGCGATCGACACGGCAACGGTTCCGTCATCGGCAGGCAGCGGTCCAGCGCCGGCTCCGATCGGCCGATCGCGGCGGCGGCGCTGGCCTGGCGCCCACATCAGCTCGCATGTTGACCACCTCAACGAGAGACGGCGGGATCGAGGACGTCGGGCTTGGTTTGAGCTGGGACGCGGCTACGCTTGGCGATCAGGTCGATCGCCGCGCGGCGGCGCTGTCGCAGATGGGCATCGGGCGCGGATCCGTCGTTTCCATCGGACACGGTGGCACGGCGCGGTTTTTCGCCGACTTGCTCGCGACCTGGCGTGTGGGGGCGGCGGCAGCCTGTCTCGATCCATCCCTTACGCCAGGCGAGGTTCGGACCGTCGTCGAATTTTCGAAATCGGCGGTGCTCCTCGTCGATGGCGCGGCGCCCGTCGATCGCCTTGCGGTCCCGATTGTCGATCTGGGCTGCGAACATCCGAGACGCCTCCGAGACGATACTCCGCCACCCAGACCTGAAGACCCAGCGTTGGTGCTGTTTACCTCCGGAACGACCGGCACACCCAAGGGCGTGGTTCTGAGTTTTGAGGCATTGCGGGCGCGCATCAACGCAAATATCGCGATCATCGGCAAGGCTTCGCTGGCGCGAGCACTGGTGTCGCTGCCAACGCATTTTGGACATGGGCTGATCGGGAATTCCCTGACGCCCCTGATGGCGGGGGGCGACATCGTGCTCCATCCGCTCGGCATTCCCCTGGCAAATGATCTAAGCCGCATCATCGACCAGCAAGACATCACTTTCATGAGCTCCGTGCCGGCGTTTTGGCGCATGGCGCTCACCCGCAGCCCGCGCCGGCCGGCCGGTGGCTCCCTGGTTCGGGTGCATGTGGGATCGGCGCCTTTTTCAGCGGAATTGTGGTCGGAGGTGGCGACCTGGTCGGGCGCCGAAGTGGTCAATTGCTACGGTGCCACCGAGACGGCCAACTGGATTGCCGGCGCGTCTTCGCGGGACGACGGCATCGCGGACGGCCTGGTCGGAAAGATGTGGGGTGGCGATGCGGCGGTGATGGATGAAGGCGGCTCGATACAGCATCGCGGCGCCGGAGAAATCATCATACGCTCGCCGAGCTTCATGTCAGGCTACCTGGATCGACCTGACCTCACTGCCGCCGCGCTCCATCAAGGATGGTACCGAACCGGTGACCGAGGATCGATCGATGAGCACGGCCGCCTCTGGCTTACGGGTCGCATCAAGGACGAAATCAACCGCGCCGGCTTCAAGGTGCAGCCGGCCGAGATTGATGCCATGCTCGAGCGCAATCCGGCCGTTGCCGAAGCCTGCGTTTTTGGCATCAGCGACGCGCTGGGCGGAGAGGCGGTCGCCGCCGCTATTCGGCTAAAGACCGGTGCAACCGCGAGCCCCCACAGCCTTCAGGCGTGGTGTCTGGAGCGGGTGCGCAGAGAGGCCGTTCCCGAGCGCTGGTTTTTTGTTTCCGAAATCCCGCGCACGGCGCGCGGCAAGGTCAGCCGCGACGCCGTTCGTCGCCAGCTGGCCGAGAAAGCGGTGGCCGGCGCGTCCCATCGCGATATTGCGGCACCTGGGCCTTGCGGTGAAGATCCGGCGATCGCCGCCGTCGCCCCTACCGCCAGGACTGCGGTTGAACTCGCATGGACCGAAGTTCTCGGTCGCGACTCCTACATCGCAGACCTTGCCCTAAATCAAACCGGCGGTGATTCCCTCGACGCCATGCGGATGTGGCTCTTGATCGAAAAGACCCTCGGCAGACGTCTGCTCATGGACGTGCTCGAAGCCGATCCGACACCGAGCCAGCTTTCAGCCGCGATTGAGCGGCAACTCTGCGCGACGGCCGTCAAACCCTCGCAGTCGGTCTTCCTGATGTTGCCGGCAGAGGGCGATTCCCCGACGCTGTCGCATTTCCGCTCGGTGCTGAAAGACCAGATCCGCTTCGTCTTGATCGAATATCCGGGTTGGCGCGAGATGATCGATGCCGGCGCCGGTTTTGAGGCCCTTGTCGACGCCGCCGTCGCGCAAATCTGCGGGCAAAGCCGCGAGAACGAGTGTTGTCTTCTGGCCGGGTACTCGTTCGGCGGCCTGGTTGCCGTGGAGACTGCGCGCCGTCTAGCCGAACGCGGCAGGCAGGTCGGCTTTCTCGGGCTCATCGACACGCGGGTTGAGAGGCCGCCGGACACCGGCGAAAAGCGAAGCGTGTCCCGGCCAATGAAGATCGTCGGCAAGATAATCTCGGCGCTGATTTTGGTTTCCGCGTTCGGACCATTGAAGATATTGGGCCGGCTGGCAACGCGGCTGCCGGCGAAGCGGGCCTTCACCATCGAATTTATGCTGAATACACGATTGCGAACGCGGTCGCTGCATCGGTTGCACCTGAAGCCGCTGGAACTGCCGATTACACTGTACCGTTCCTCGGAGCATCCTTCCACGTTGCTCGACAACGGATGGAGCGCCTATTGTGACCGGGTTGCGGTGGTCCCGATTGGTGGCACCCACCATTCGATCCTGGAGCCGCCTTTTCTTGACAGTCTGCGCAAGCGGTTTCTCGAAGCGGTGGAAGCAGCCAGGTTCAGACCAACTGAAAACTGAAATCCCGGACTATTTGTCTCGGCCTCACCAGCTGGCATGCGCCGCTTTCTGCCCTGAGCGCCTTGCTGCGGCCGGTTCGAACGTGTTGGCGTTCGGCACGAAGGGGTCGGTATGACACCTGGCGCCGGCGGTTCTTGCGATCCGTGCTACGCTCTCGGTCATGGCTGGCGCACCTGCGGCATAGACGAGATCGTTCGGCGACAATTTCGGCAAATGATCGGTTGGCCGTCCGATGCGGATGGCGG
>JBDTKD010000186.1:0-9377 GCA_039935515.1 Bradyrhizobium sp. | reverse complement strand
TCACCCCGATCCGCGCAAACATCAGCCAGCCGCCGCCGGCCTCCGCGGCATTGATCAGGTTCTCGATGGCCGTTTGCCAGCGCGCCTGCTGCTGGACCTCCTGTGGCAGCTTCATGATGTAATCGACGGCCTGTTGCAGCGTCGCGAGCCTGCCGCCGCCGGGCAGCGCGATCGGATCGTCGAAGGGCGTCGACCACGGCATCTCAGGCGCGGCGGTCGGCCGGTTGCGAGGTTGCCAGGCTGTCCCGCTGTGCCATCACCGCGCGCTGCCGCCCGCGCACTATCCCGCCTTTTTCGAGCGGGCGGGGGCGCGAACCGGCTTCGCGACCTTCCTTTGCTCCGGCGCTTTCGCGTCTTCCTTGGCGGCGCGTTTGCCGCTGATCGGCAGCAGCATTTCGCGCTGGCCCTCGGTGCGCTTGCGCGGCTTCTTGGTCGTCTTGGGCTGCGGGGCGGCCTGCCTTTCGCTGGCGAGGCTGCGCTTCAGCGCATCCATCAGATTGATCACGTTGCCGCCGGATTTCGGCGCGGCTTTTGCCGTGGTGCGCAGACCGTTGCGCTTCTGGTTGATCAGATCGATCAGCGCGGATTCGTAGCGGTCCTCGAACCGGTCGGGCTCGAACGATCCGGATTTCTGCTCGACGATGTGTTTGGCGAGATCCAGCATGTCCTTGGTAACCTTCACGTCCTGGATATCGTCGAAATATTCCTTTTCGCTGCGTACCTCGTAGGGGTAGCGCAGCAGCGTCCCCATCAGGCCCTTCTCGAGCGGCTCCAGCGCAATGATGTGCTCGCGATTGGTCAGCACCACGCGGCCGATCGCGACCTTGTTCATGCTGCGGATGGTTTCGCGGATCACCGCGAAGGCGTCATGGCCGACCTTGCCGTCGGGCACGAGATAATAGGGACGGATCAGATAGCGGCCGTCGATATCGGACTTGGGCACGAACTCGTCGATCTCGATGGTGCGGGTCGATTCCAGCGCGACGTTGTCCAGTTCATCCTTCGACACTTCGATGTAGGTGTCGGTGTCGACCTTGTAGCCCTTCATGATGTCTTCGGCGGCGACCTCCTCGCCCGTCTCGGCGTCGACCTTGGCATATTTGATGCGATGGCCGGTCTTGCGGTTGATCTGGTTGAAGCTGACCTTCTCGGTGTCCGATGTCGCCGGATAGAGGGCAACCGGGCAGGTCACGAGCGAAAGGCGCAAAAAGCCTTTCCAGTTGGCGCGGGGGGCCATGGGATACTCCGAAAACGCAACTGAGGACCCGGCACGATACCACCGCGGAACCCGGTTTCAAGCGACCGGGACGGGGAATCTGCCAACGGCGTTAACCGTGCGGCGGGCGGGTTGTTCCGGGCGGCCGGCCGCCGGCGGGCTCGGCTGGCCGCGCCTCGGTCGGGGGCAGGCTCTTGGGGCTTTCGATCCAGCGTGCTAGGCGTCTAAATCAACAGACACGCTGATTTGAGTTGCGATCGGCGGGATTTGCCGCACGACGGAACGCCGCGAACAACACTTGTGAAGAAAAAGTAACGTGGCGCATGAGCGCCGTTCATGGCCTGTTCACGACCGGCAGGGCTTTCTGGCAACTGCCTTCGTGAGGGCAGTTGTAATGCAGCTCATGTTAGGAGACCAGCTTGCGCCTCCTCGTCGTTGAAGACGATCCCGATCTCAATCGTCAGCTGACCACGGCGCTGAGCGATGCCGGCTACGTGGTCGACCGCGCCTTCGATGGCGAGGAAGGCCACTTCCTCGGCGATAGCGAGCCCTATGATGCGGTCGTGCTCGACATCGGCCTGCCCAAGATGGACGGCATCTCCGTGCTGGAGGCATGGCGTCGCAACGGAAGGCTGATGCCGGTGCTGATCCTGACCGCGCGCGATCGCTGGAGCGACAAGGTGCAGGGCTTCGATGCCGGCGCCGACGATTATGTCGCCAAGCCGTTTCACCTCGAGGAAGTGCTGGCGCGGATCCGGGCGCTGCTGCGCCGTTCCACCGGTCACGCCCAGAGCGAACTGACCTGCGGTCCGGTTTCGCTGGATACCCGCACCGGCCGCGTCAGCGTATCGGGCAATCCGATCAAGATGACCTCGCACGAGTATCGCCTGCTGGCCTATCTCATGCACCACACCGGCCGCGTGGTGTCGCGCACGGAATTGGTCGAGCATCTCTACGATCAGGATTTCGACCGCGACTCCAATACGATCGAAGTTTTCGTCGGCCGCATCCGCAAGAAGCTGGAGGTCGACATCATCCAGACCGTGCGGGGGCTTGGCTATCTGCTGACCCCGCCATCGCCCGGCGCTTGATTGACATTGATCCGGCGCCAGGCTTTTGCTCTGGTTCGAGCATGATCCTGTCCCAAAACCGACGTCCGTCATTCGGCCCGCGGTCCGTGGACCGGCTTGTCGGAACGATACCCTGATGCGCGGCAGTTCGCTCGCCACCCGCCTGTTCCTGTCTGCGACCGCCTGGGTGGTGGTGATCCTCGTCATCACCGGCATCGTTCTGTCGTCGGTTTACCGTGACGCGACCGAGCGCGCGTTCGATCGCCGCCTCAACCTCTATCTGCGCACTCTCGTGGCCGAAGTCGCCACGCCGGACGAGCCGCCCGATCATCAGTTCCAGTCGCTCGGCGAGCCGCTGTTCGGATTGCCGCTGTCCGGCTGGTATTGGCAGATCGCCCGTACCGACACCGACAAGGCGGAAACGCGGGCCTCGCGCTCGCTATGGGACAAGAAGCTGCCGAAGCTCGAGGACCGCGGCAGCAATTTGACCGCGGCCGGAGTCCGGCTCGGCTATGTCGATGGTCCCGAAGGCCAGGACCTGCGCATGGTGGAAAGGCCGGTCGATCTTGGCGCCGACGGCAAATTCCTGGTCAGCGTTGCCGGCGACGCCACCGAGATTTTCGACGAAACCCGCACCTTCGATTATTACCTGGGCGGCACCTTCGCGGCGCTCGGAATTGTGCTGCTGCTGACCACGATCTTCCAGGTCCGTTTTGGCCTGGCGCCGCTGAAGCGCATTTCCGACGCAATTGCCGACATCCGCTCCGGCCGCGCCGAGCGGCTCGAGGGTGAATTCCCGGTCGAAATCGCGCCGCTGGCGCGCGAGACCAACGCGCTGATCGACGCCAACCGGGAAATCGTCGAACGCGCCAGGACCCATGTCGGCAATCTCGCACATGCCATCAAGACGCCGCTCTCGGTGATCGTCAATGAAGCCTCCGCGCATGCCGCCGATCCGTTTGCGACCAAAATCCTGGCACAGACCGACGTAATGCGCGACCAGGTGGCGCATCATCTTGAGCGAGCGCGTATCGCCGCGCGGCTGACCATTATCGGCACCGTCACCGAAGTCGTGCCCGCGATTGAGGCGCTGCGCCGGACGATGGAGAAGATCCATCGCGATCGCGGCGTCGTCATCGAAGTCGAGGCCGACACGCAGGCGAAGTTTCGCGGCGAGCGGCAGGACCTTGAGGAGATGGCCGGCAATCTCGTCGACAACGCCTGCAAATGGGCGTCCTCGCAGGTGTTCGTCGAGGTGCGCCTGGAGCCGCCGCGGGAGCCCGGCGCCGGCCCGATCCTTCGCATCACCGTCGACGACGACGGGCGCGGGTTGTCGGCAGCCGAGCGCGCGCAGGTCTCGCGCCGCGGCCAGCGGCTGGACGAATCAAAGCCGGGTTCCGGACTTGGCCTGTCGATCGTGGTCGATCTGGCGGCCCTTTATGGCGGCAGCCTTTCGCTCGGCAATGCGCCGATCGGGGGACTGCGGGCCGAGTTGGTGCTGCCGGGGGTTTGAAGAGCTTTCGGGCCATATTCCGGTGCGCCCGATGCGCCTTGCGCTGTTCCTAAACGACTTCTTAACGTCGGCGCTTTTATGATGACCGGAGGATCGGTTCTGCGGTCCGCGACGCACGCATGCATACCGGGCGCATGAGCCAAACATCGACCGAGCGGCTGAGAGATTATCTCGCACAGCTTCCGCCGCAGGCGCAGGCGCTGCTGATGCGCGAGTTCGAACGCGCCATCGAGCGCGACGAAGACGCCTCGGTCGCGACCCTTGTGCTCGAACAATTGCGCAAGGTCGTGCGCGGAACCGACGAAGAGGCCCAGCCGCGTACCGACGATCCGGCGCGGCTGGTATTCCGCCCACTGGAGCCCTTTCTGGTCGAAGGCAGCTATCCGAAACGGCCGGGCCAGATCCGCCGCGCTTCCCTGCTTCCGGTGTGGCAATGGCTGATCCGCGACGGCGCGCCCGAACCGGCGCGCGAACTCGACGCGGCCCTGGCCGAGCTGCGGAATACCGCTACGCTGTCCGCGGTTGAACCGCCGGTCCGCGTATTCCAGCGTGCCGCGGCGGAGGCGATTGCCAGGATCGCGACCCCCGGTATCGGCGGTGACCGGCGCGCGCTGGCCCGCGTCGGTGCGCCGGACGTGATCGAGGATCTGCTGCCGATCGGCTCGATCCTGCAGGCCCGCGAGGCGCTGGACACCCTCAATGCAAGGCTTCCCTCCCACTTCAGGAATTTGGCGGAAACCGAGATCGCCTCGGTCGGCAAAGCGCTCAATGTTCCTTCCCTGCAGACGCCGCTGTTGCTGCCGTTTGCGCTGTCGCTGGTGATGCAGCGGCTGACGGCGCCCTGGCAAATCATCCGTCTCGCCATCAGGATGGCCGCATCCGACGATGAAATCCGCGTTGCTGCCACGCCCTATGGCGTAGCCGTCACCATTGCGCTGCACGATCTGTCCTATCTTGCCGCGGTGCTGCGGACCGATATCAGGCATGGGCATTTCGACAACGTCGCCGAGCATCTCAAGATGCTGCATGACGGGGTCCGAGGCTTGCGCACTGAACTTGATTTGCGTCACGATTCCTCGTGGGGCAAACAGTTGACGTCGATCCGGGCGGAAATCTCCAATGCGCTGCAGTCGGAGATCGACCGCGTGCCCGGCCGTGTCCGGCGTCTTCTCCGTCAGCGCGCCGACAAGGATATTTCCGCCGGTGCCAGCATCGACGGCGGCGATGTCGATGAAACCGCCGCCCTGATCGATTTCGTCGCGGTGTGCCGGACCTACGCCAGCGAACTTGCCATCAACGAGGTCACGCTGCGGACCTATTCCGATCTCCAGCAATACGTCGAAAAATCCACCGAGGCGCTGGTGCAGGCGCTGCGCGGCGGTGACGCCAGGACGCGCAGCTACCGGCAGATGCAGGTCCAGGCAGCCATCCGCTTCTGCGAGCTGTTGTTCGGCCAGGATTATGCGTCGCTAATGAGCAGGGCGGCCGAGAACGCAATGACGGGCGAACGCAATACTTCGCGTGCCGGTTAAGGATTAGTGTAAATCTCAGAAGATACAATTTCTGGTTGACCGTTTCGGGCGAGCGACGTACCTAGTCGGTATGAACTCGATCATCAGATTTGTCGAAGTTGAGAACCGCGTCATCTCCGCGACCTACCGGAACCTGATGCTCCGGGCAAGGGTAGTGCTCGTCGAGGGTTCCAGCGGGGAACAGCTGGCGGAGCCTGTCACCACGATTTCGTCTCCGGCCCCGAATGGATCCCTGAGGATCCGGCTGCCGGACTCGGTCAAATCGGGCGCATATTATCTGAAAGCGCTGAACGGGCATGGCGAGGTTGCCGCGCAAAGTATCGAGTTTTACGTGACTTAGCGCGAGGCCTTGGGCAGGGGCCGGGTGGAGAATTGTCAATTGCCCGGCTTGCCGCCCGTGGTGTAAAGCGGGCCATTGGCGCTGCCACGTGGTACGCCATCGGAACCCGCTTGATGACCCTTTGGTTTGTGTTCGCGCTGATGACGGCCGCGGCGATCTTCGCCGTGCTCTGGCCGTTGAGCCGCCGCGGCCGGCCGCGCCTCGAGGGCAGCGAGGCCACCGTCTACAAGGATCAACTTACCGAGATCGGTCGTGACGTTGCCGCCGGCCTGATCGGCGCTTCCGAGGCGGGGGCTGCGCGCGTCGAAATCAGCCGCCGCTTGCTGGCGGCGGCGGCGGCCGACGAGCGCGCGCCGCCGACCGTATCGAACGTCAGGTTGCGACGTGCCGCCGCGATCGTCGCCCTGGTCGGGCTGCCGGTCGTATCGGTGGCTTTCTACCTCCCGCTGGGCTCGCCGCGCCTCGGCGATTTTCCCCTGGCGGAACGTATCCGCGCGCCGGACGCCAGCGAGCCGCTCGCCAATCTGGTGGCGCAGGTGGAAGCGCATCTGGAGAAAAATCCGACCGACGGCCGCGGCTGGAACGTGCTTGCGCCGGTGCTGACGAAATTGGGCCGGTACGACGACGCGGTGCGCGCCTATCGCAATTCGATCGTCTATAGTGGCGACGGTGCGGAGCGTCGCGCCGATCTTGGCGAAGCCCTTGCCGGTGCGGCAGGTGGCGTCGTCACTGCCGAGGCCAAGGCGGAATTCGAACACGCCATCGCGATCGAGCCGGACGAGGTCAAGGCGCGTTACTTCCTCGGCGTTGCCGCCGCGCAGGACGGCCGCAACGCCGAAGCGGCGTCGATCTGGCGCGCGATGCTGGGACAGGCGTCTTCCGATGCGCCATGGCGTCCGCTCGTCCAGGCCGCCCTGGCCCGGGTCGATGGTTCGGCGGTGCCGGCATTGCCAAACGATACCGTAGCCGCGGCAAAGGACATGAATGAGGCCGATCGGGGCGCGATGATCCACAGCATGGTGGACCGCCTCGCCACCCGATTGAAGCAAAACGGTGACGATGTGGAGGGATGGCTGCGGCTGGTGCGGGCCTATATGGTAATGGGCGATCGCGACAGGGCGAAGAGCGCGCAGGCGGATGCCCGTCTGGCGGTCGCCAACGACGCAGAGCGGCTACGCCAGTTGAACGAGGGCCTGAAAAATCTCGGGCTTGATGGATGAGCATGATGCCGGAACGGCCTGATCGATCCCCGGACCCCATCACGCGCAGGATTGAAGGGCTCGCATGACACGCAGGCAGCGGCGTTTGACCATGATCGGAGGCTCGCTCGCGGTGCTCGCCATCGCCGCGGCGCTGGTGCTGAACGCGATGCGCGATTCCATCGTGTTTTTCTCGACGCCCGCGGTGGTGGTCGAAAAGCACATTCCGGCCGGGCGGCGTTTCCGGCTCGGCGGCCTGGTCGAACCGGGATCGCTGGTACGCGGCGACAATTTGGTGGTGACCTTCAAGGTCGGTGACGGCAATGCCACGCTGCCGGTCGCCTATCGGGGGATCCTCCCCGACCTGTTCCGCGAAGGGCAGGGCGTCGTCGCCGAAGGCGCGCTTGATGCCGCGGGCGTGTTCAGGGCCGACACCGTGCTCGCCAAGCACGACGAGACCTATATGCCCAAGGAGGTCGCCGATGCCCTGAAAAAGCAGGGCCACTGGAAGGACGACTACGGCGCGAAGCCGGCGCCCCGCGCGGCGGCCGGGAAGACGTCACAGGCGGCGCAAAACGTGCCGCAGGCAGCGCCGGATACGGCGCAAGGAGTACGGCAATGATCGCGGAAGCCGGGCATTATGCGCTGGTGCTGGCCCTCGGCCTCGCCTTGATCCAGTCCACCGTGCCGATCCTCGGCGCGCGCTGGCGCGATCCCGCCCTGATGAATGTGGCGCGTTCGACCGCGCTGGCGCAACTGCTGTTCGTCGCGGGATCGTTCGCCGCGCTGGTGACGCTGCACGTCACCTCCGACTTTTCCGTCGTCAACGTGTTCGAGAATTCGCATTCGATGAAGCCGCTGATCTACAAGATCACCGGCGTCTGGGGCAATCATGAAGGCTCGATGCTGCTATGGGTGACGATCCTGGCGCTGTTCGGCGGCCTCGTGGCGGCGTTCGGCAACAATCTGCCGCTGTCGCTGCGCGCCCATGTACTGGCGGTGCAGGCCTGGATCGCCGCGACGTTCTATCTGTTCATCCTGCTCACCTCGAACCCGTTCCTGCGCATCGCCGTTCCGCCGATCGAGGGCCGAGACCTCAATCCGGTCCTGCAGGACATCGGCCTCGCGGTTCATCCGCCGATGCTCTATCTCGGCTACGTCGGTTTCTCGATCTCGTTTTCATTTGCGGTCGCCGCCCTGATCGAAGGCCGCATCGACGCGGCCTGGGCCCGCTGGGTTCGGCCGTGGACGCTGCTGGCGTGGATATTCCTCACCCTTGGCATCGCGATGGGCTCGTACTGGGCCTATTACGAACTCGGCTGGGGCGGCTGGTGGTTCTGGGATCCAGTCGAGAATGCCTCGCTGATGCCGTGGCTGGCCGGCACCGCGCTGCTGCATTCCGCGGTGGTGATGGAAAAGCGCAACTCGCTCAAGGTCTGGACCATCCTGCTTTCGATCCTGACGTTCTCGCTGTCGCTGCTCGGCACTTTCCTGGTGCGTTCGGGCGTGCTGACATCGGTGCATGCGTTCGCGACCGATCCGACCCGCGGCGTCTTTATCCTGCTGATTCTCTGCATCTTCATCGGCGGCAGCCTGACACTGTATGTCTGGCGGGCATCGGCGCTGAAACAAGGTGGTCTGTTCGCGCCGATCTCGCGCGAGGGCGCGCTGGTGCTGAACAACCTGTTACTGACGACGGCCTGCGCGACTGTCTTCATCGGAACGCTGTATCCGCTCGCGCTTGAAGTCCTGACCGGCGACAAGATTTCAGTCGGCGCGCCGTTCTTCAATCTCACTTTCGCACCGCTGTTCGTGCCGCTGATGGTCGCGGTGCCGTTCGGGCCGTTGCTGGCGTGGAAGCGCGGCGATCTGCTTGGCGCGGCGCAGCGCCTCACGGCGGCCGGCGCTGCGGCGCTGATCGCCGTTGCGGTGCTGTGGGCGTGGACCCGCGGCGGCAGCGCATTGGCCCCGCTTGCGATCGGGCTTGCCGTTTTTGTCATCGCGGGGGCGCTCAGCGATCTCGCCGAACGCACCGGCCTGTTTCGCTTGCCGTTGACGACTGCCTTGCGGCGCGCCCGCGGATTGCCGCGCGCGAGTTGGGGCTCGGTATTCGCCCATGCCGGCGTCGGCGTCGCCTTGATGGGCATCGTCTGCGAGACCACGTGGAACACCGAATATATCGGGACCATGAAGCCCGACGACGTCGCCAAGGTCGCCGGCTATGCACTCAAGCTCGACGGCGTGTCGCAGCGGCAGGGGCCGAATTATCGGGAAATGGTGGCGCAATTCACCGTCAGCGAGGGTGGCACGCGGCTGAGCACGATGACGCCGTCGAAACGAAGCTTTACCACCCGCAGCACGACGACCACCGAGGCCGCATTGCTGACGCGCGGCGTCAGCCAGCTTTATATTTCGCTGGGCGATACCGCGGCTGACGGTTCGATCGCGGTGCGCATCTACCACAAGCCGATGGTGCTTCTGATCTGGTTCGGCCCTGTGTTGATGGC